>CAMWNR010000104.1 GCA_947175665.1 uncultured Porphyromonadaceae bacterium | reverse complement strand
TGGCTAAGCAATGTCACCTGTAATCTCATAGGAATCCTGTTTTGCAACCAAGCCACTCTGTCATCAACCGTTCATATTCTTGGGATCTTTGCTAGGCACTCTGATTTCTTTTTTATGGATCCATTGAACAAGAAGAGAGACAGCAGCAGAAAGAGTCCAATAACCATTTGAAAATCAAATAAATAAATTGCAAATCAGTCTTTATTAAGCCTCTGAGAATCGTTTGCAAAACTTACTCAATACGATTTATAAGAAATAACAGAATTTGAAAAGAAAAAAATCGGTAAATAAGCGGTGGATTAGTAGTGCACCAACTCTAAAAATCAAATAGAATACTTTCTTAAGAAGTTACCAACACTAAAAATAGCCCTATAAACGGCCGGAATCTCTAAATTGAGGAAAATTTGTATCTACCAACGAAATAAGAGGGTAGAAAAGAGTTGAAGAGTACTTAAGGTCTTAAAAATTTGATTGATCGGAAGAGAAGAGATTCCTCCGAATAAGATCTGTCTCGAAACAGGAGCGATCATCTGAAACAAGGTCATCTGCCGTACTTATCGATTAAGAACCGCATTGAAAAATTCATCAGATATGCGAAGATTGCAAATTGGTCAAATTGAGACATTGATAAAAATTAGGAAATAGGGGAGGGAAGTGCTGTTTGCAAAAATGTTTACAAAATAAACAAAAATACGCTGTTTAAATTATCAAATAGATTACAGAAATAAATTTACAATAAGTTTTGAATAATATACATGACTGTATGATTTAAAACGCAAAATGCAAACTTTGCAATTGTATTTTGATTGAAATTCAAGATAATGCAAATCACATATTTTAACACTTAAGTTAAAACGCTGTTATTCAGAGTTTTAACGTTGGTGATTATAGTATTGTAGCAAATATTTCTGCTATATATGCACAAATAGTACATAAAAGTGAACTAACTGCTAATAACTCACTTGAACATGAATTGTATAGCAGATTAAAGTTATATATATCTTTAAATTTGAGAAATCTCCTATTTGCAATTTGATTTAATTAATTTGTAAATGCAATCTCGCGAAACGCAACTTATTTGCAAAGTAGAATTTGGAAATTTGAAAATTTCTAATTACATTTGTAATTAGTTTTCAAACCTCCAAAATCATCTCCAAATGGAAGAAACAATTGCTTCTCGCCTAAAACTCTTCATCGACTCCTCTGGTATTACGTCTACTCAGTTTGCTGACATGTGTGGAATACCGCGCCCGTCGTTGTCGCAATTATTAAGTGGGCGAAATAAAAAGGTATCAGATATAATGATCTCACAGATCCACAAAGGTTTCCCGGATTTATCAATAATCTGGCTGCTTTTCGGTGAAGGTCCTGTGAGAACAGGTGGAGTATATAAAGGAGGTGTAAATAGAAGCGGGTTGGATATGCCAGGTGGAACTGAAGATGCAAATATTGCCGATAATGACGAAAAAGATAGTTTGGCGAGATTTGATAATTCTATAAATACGTCCGAACATTCAAACGGACAAAATAATCCGAATGTGAAAGGCTTAACTCAGGATAAAAGTGAGGCTAACTATGCGAAAAATGCGCAATTTGAGTCGGATATTAAAATATTAGATCTGAAAAGGCAAATAGAAAATTTGAGAGAAAATCCGCGCAAAGTGGTCCAAATTACCATTTATTACGACGATTCAACCTTTGAAACCTTTATTCCAAAGAATACGAAGTAAATAAAGTATACTAAAATGGAGTCTAAAAACGTTTAAATAAGATAATAAGGGTTCAAGTTATGAATAAGAGACTCCATAATAATTTTTGCGGTATATCCGGATTCTTTAGTCCCGGTAGATCTATTATCTTGTCCGGTGCTTTGACTCTCGGGATTGCTGGGGCGCCTATTAATGCTATGGGCACCGGTCTTACCTTTGAGAACAGCATGCTTCATGTAATCGAAGAAACTCCCGACAAGAATACCGGATTAGACAAAATATACGTATGTTACGACACCGAAAATGTTAATCTCGTTTATAACACATCTACGCCATCGCAAACTAAAATCTACAAGTATAGTAATCTCGGTGGAGGGTTTGCCGAAGAGGTAGTAAACGTAGAGAGAGAGAATGATCTGGTACGAATAAAAAATGTAGAAGGTAACTACGGTTATATAGTCGAAGATGGTGATCAACGGAGTTATTACTGGATAGTAAATTATCTGCCCTATCGATTGAAATTGGGTACTATAACTGAGTCGGCACAATCAGATTGTGATGCTACAATATTAGACGTGACCGGTAACGGAGAGCCTATCCATTATTATACAATTAATGGACAACAAAAGACACTCTCGCGCGAATTACAACTGATATATGAAAATCAGCAGTGGGACGACAATTCAAGCGCATACATTAAATCTGAAACAGAAAAAATATTCGAATCCCTCACATCTACACTTCGCGTCACCCCTCCTGTATATTGCAGTACTTATTTTACACTGACAGGTGATAAATTTTTAAAGGAGTGGAATTGGATAGAGAGTATAGAAAGTGGTGTTTTTGCACCTCATTCGGTAACTGCTCAAACCGAAGCTATACAGAATGATGAAGTGAAAACTTCAGCATCCAATGGCAATGACAAAGAAGAAGATGGTGAAGAAGATAAAGACGCAAGTAATATTATATCCGGAGGTGAGACCGACGGACTCGGTGGTTCGGCGCCCGCTGATATATCATTTATAGCATACGCGACCGAAGGAGTGATGCATAATGAATGGCAGTTGAGCAGAGATCCCGAATTTGAAGATATAGAATTCAGATTTAATGTAGACCGAATAGATTATACATTTAATGAAGAGGGTACATTCTATTTGAGATATATCGGAAGTAACAATGACGGCTCATGTGAAACCATTAGTGATGTATATACTGTAAATATAGGTAGTTCGGAATTACTTTGTCCGAATGCATTTTCTCCTGATGGGGATGGTGTCAATGATAAATGGAAAATTGCATATCGTTCGCTAACCGATTTTAAATGTTGGATATTTGACCGGTATGGTGCACAGTTATACTACTTCGAAGATCCAAGTGACGGTTGGGACGGAACCCGTGGTGGTAAACCCGTGAAATCCGGTGTATACTATTATGTGATTCAGGCTACCGGTGCAGACGGGAAAAAATATAAAAAGAGCGGTGATATAAATATACTACATCATACGCTCAATCAATCCTCAACCACCGAATAATAGAATTCACGCAGCATATAGATACATACAGATGATGAGATATAATCTCACAGAGATATAACTTGGCGTCTACTTGTTATCTTGTGCTGATACATAATCAATGGTCTTGCTGTAGATTTTAATTAAATGTATCACTGAGAGAAATTACATTCAACGAATAACAATATAGATTTAAAACTGTGATAAAACAAAATATAAACAATACTGATATAAACTCCACAACGATAGATACTGCTATAGATGTAAGAGAATTTTCGCCTGCAGATTCTATAGAAGTACATGGTGCCAGAGTACATAATCTAAAGAATATAGATGTTGTATTTCCGCACAACTCTCTATCTGTAATTACAGGTCTCAGCGGTTGCGGAAAATCATCTCTTGCCTTTGATACTATTTTTGCAGAAGGTCAGAGACGCTATATAGAAACGTTTTCGTCTTACGCAAGAAATATGTTAGGGTCGCTGGAGCGTCCGGATGTAGATAATATATCCGGATTAAGTCCCGTAATAAGTATCGAGCAGAAAACAGTCAATAAAAATCCTCGGTCTACAATAGGCACAACCACTGAGGTGTATGACTTTTTCCGACTGCTCTATGCTCGACTCGGTGAGGCAAGGAGTTACTTAAGCGGACTTCCGATGCAGAAATATACTAAGGATAAAATTTTCTCATTAATCTCCGAACGGTATAATGATAGAAAAATTTATATTCTTGCCCCCTTGGTAAATAATCGAAAAGGTCATTATAAAGAACTATTTGAGAATTTGCGCAAAAAGGGTTATCTGCGTGTGCGTGTAGACGGAGAGATGATGGATCTTAGTTACGGCATGAAACTGGATAGATACAAGAATCATAGTATAGAACTTGTAGTAGACAGAATGCGTGTCACCGACGAAGATTCCGAACGCCTGCGCAGCACTATTGACAATGCACTCAAACAGGGAGAGAAG
Source organism: uncultured Porphyromonadaceae bacterium (assembly GCA_947175665.1). GTDB lineage: Bacteria > Bacteroidota > Bacteroidia > Bacteroidales > Muribaculaceae > Lepagella. Next base: position 2,788 of record CAMWNR010000104.1, on the reverse strand, counting down.
CAGATGATGGTCTATGATGTGGAGACTGAAGAGATAACTCATTACTCTCAGGCACTCATGGATCCGGCTACCGGTCTGTCATATCCGGAACCCGCGCCCCATGACTTCTCATTTAATTCCCCTCAGGGTGCATGTAAAAGGTGCAGAGGAATCGGAGTAGTAAATATTGTAGATGAATCAAAGGTATTTCCCGATCCTTCAAAATCAATCTACGATGGCGGTATCGCGCCACTCGGAAAATATAAAAACTCACTGGTCTTCTGGCAGATTGATGCAATATGCAAACTCCACGGGGTAAATCTGAAAACACCTGTCAAAGATATACCCAAAGAGGCTATCCATGATATACTCAACGGTACTGATGCGAAACTTCATATTGAGAACAGTACATTATCAACGCATCGATTCGACTCCGGATTTGACGGTCTTGTTAAATACATAGAGATGCAGCAAGATGAAGACGCCGGATCAGAAGCCAATAAATGGAGTAATCAATATATTTCAGAGGCCGTATGCCCCGAGTGTAATGGTCAACGCCTTAATAAGATATCGCTTCATTACTTTATAGATGGAAAAAATATCGCCGAAATATCCATGATGGATATAGAGGAACTGTATCAATGGACTCAGGGTCTTGAGGATAGAGTGGATCAGTCCAAAAGAGCCGTTGCTGTCGAGGTACTTAAAGAGATACGCAGCAGACTCGGCTTTCTGCTTGATGTAGGACTCGATTATTTGTCGCTCAATAGAAGTAGCGGGAGTCTTAGTGGCGGCGAGAGTCAACGTATACGCCTGGCTACTCAGATCGGATCACAATTGGTAAATGTACTCTATATACTCGATGAACCCTCGATAGGTTTGCATCAGCGCGATAACGAAAGATTGATAAACAGTCTGAAGCAACTGCGCGATGCGGGTAACAGTATCATAGTGGTAGAGCATGATAAAGATATTATGACTCAATCGGACTATGTGGTAGACATAGGGCCCGGAGCAGGTTCCAAAGGGGGAGAAGTAGTATTTCAGGGTACCCCGGAAGAGATGCTCAAAACCTCAACGCTTACCGCAGAATACCTGAATGGGAAAAGAAGTATAGAGATTCCGGAAAAGCGCAGAGAAGGTAATGGCAAGACCTTGTCTATAATCGGAGCGAGTGGAAATAACCTTAAAAATGTAAATTTAAAACTACCATTAGGTAAATTTATATGTGTCTCCGGAGTGAGCGGTAGCGGAAAATCATCGCTGATCAACGGCACCTTACAGCCAATACTCAGTCAGCATTTCTATCGCTCATTGAGGGCACCGCTGCCATATACCGCAGTAGAAGGGGTTGAGAATATAAATAAGGTAATAACAGTAGATCAGACTCCCTTAGGACGCACGCCACGTTCGAACCCTGCTACATATACCGGAGTTTTTTCGGATATACGAAAATTATTTGTAGAACTGCCGGAATCCAAAATCAGAGGTTATAAGCCCGGGCGATTTTCATTTAATGTAGCGGGTGGACGCTGTGAGGTTTGTAAAGGTAACGGGTATCGCACCATCGAGATGAATTTTCTGCCCGATGTTCTTGTGCCATGCGAAGAGTGTCATGGCAAGCGGTATAATAGAGAGACTCTGGAGGTTAGATATAAGGGAAAATCTATCTCTGATGTGCTTGAAATGACTGTAGATGAGGCTGTTAAATTTTTTGAGAATGTGCCAGTAATACTTAAAAAGATAAAAGTGTTACAGGACATCGGACTCGGTTATATCAAATTAGGACAGCCGTCGAGTACGCTTAGTGGTGGTGAAAATCAACGAGTTAAGTTAGCCACAGAGTTGGCAAAACGCGATACCGGAAATACGCTGTTTCTACTTGATGAGCCAACAACCGGTCTGCATTTTGAGGATATTCGGGTATTGTTAGGCGTAATAAATCGGCTTGTAGATCGCGGAAACACAGTGGTAGTCATAGAGCATAATCTCGATATAATTAAAAGTGCTGATTATGTAATAGATATGGGGCCCGAAGGAGGAAGAAACGGAGGTCTCATATTGGCGCAAGGTACGCCTGAAGAGGTAGCACAATCTGATAGTCCGACAGCCCGATTCCTGAAAGAAGAACTAAATGGTAAATAATCATAGAAATCCTAATTTAATGATTCTGTAAAATTACAGAATCATTAAATTAGATAATAGATAGATAATGGGTCTGATAAATAGTTAAGGGTAATAAGACTCAAATTAAAAATCATAAGAAGAGCGGTATTAAAACAGCAAATAGTACCACACTTCTTTTGTTTGATCGTATTAGACATAATCACTATTATGTTAAATAGAGTACTAAAAAAAGGATAGGAAACCTAATCCTTGGCGCTTTTAGGTGTTCGCGCCAAAAAATTATGAAATACGCTATCCTCGGTAATAACATCTCTACTCTCCGCTACATCTTCGCGAAGATGCTCAGCCGCATGAGAATCAGGATGCTCATCAACATTAGATAATTTGCTGATGCCGACATGCAGAAATATCATACCGATGATAATTAATGCTACCAACATTATTTTGATGGCCGAAACTACAAATGCCGGAAGGATAATTGTAAGCATCTCGATAATTAATTTTTAAATTAATGAATAATTAATTGATTTAACCTGATTAATCTTGATTTGGCCTGATTAATCTTGATTTAACCTGATTTAACTTCGATTATAGGCAAGATTGTGATTCAAAAGAAAAGTCATAAACTCGCCTTTATTTGATACAATAACACAAGAATATAAATTAAGGTTTTTTACATATA
>CAMWNR010000103.1 GCA_947175665.1 uncultured Porphyromonadaceae bacterium | reverse complement strand
AAATATATAGTAATCATCTGCGGCCATATATGGATTGACACTCGGATAGGCCTCATGCCATCCAACTTAAAATATACAGTTTATAGCGAAATAGGATTATCGAAAATAACCCCAAAAATAAGCGTGTCCCCGATGGGATGCGCTTTTTTTTATAGAATCTTTGCAGAATGTAGCGAGATTGATTAATTTTGTAAAATCCATGCTAATATCTTAGAGTCTGTATCGCATTTTAAGATGCGGATTGAGAGTTGGGACATTAGAGAGAATCGTAATGAAAAAAGCCGTAAAAAAGGCATCGTTCTGGATGCGTCGTAAGAGTCACCTGCCGGTAATTTTAATCGGTTCGCTGGTGGTATTGCTCCTCTTCTTTAACGAAGAGACGAGCATACGGCTCAATGTGGAATATCAGAACGAGATCAACGACCTGCGTCGCGAAATAAAATTGAATAAAGACTCGGCCGATTATTATCGGGCGCGTCGGCAGTCGATAGAAAATGGTGCATCTGATCTTGAGGAGGTGGCACGTGAGCAATTTCACATGCAGCGCCCGTCGGAGGATGTATATCTGGTCAAGGAGTAGTAATCATACTACCGGTAATACGGTAAAAGGTGGCCGATGGATGAAAGGGATAATTATATATGAAGCAGAAAAATAGTAAAGCAGGTATATCTACCGGCACAGGTGATATAGAGAAGAGAAGAAAAAAGATGGAGGGGGTTGCTACCTTCGGCCTGATCATAGTGGCGGTGGCAATGTTCGCACCCTTCGCATCTTTTGGCGGTGCTACCGATTGGCTCAGTATCGGTAAATGGGTATACGCGGCCGGTGCGCTGATTTTTACATTCGCACGTATCGCAGGTGTCAACGATCCGCGCGAAAGCCTCCGTGTACGCAGACTGCGCAGATTGGAGTTCTGGGCCGGTATGGCATTTTGTATAGGTGCATTCTTCTGGTTTTACAACGAGAATAAGTTTGGTGGCAATCCTTGGATCGGCCCCCTTGCTATAGTGCGCGATACGGTATTGTTCTCACTCGTAGGTGCTTCAATACAGGTTATTGCCTCTTGGATGATAGCATATCGCCTTAAAAAGGAGAGTGCAAAATAAAGACCCGCTGAGATGGATTATCGCTTTCTGGCAATAGATTGTGGCAATACCCGCATCAAGTGTACTATATTGGGTGTTGACGACTCAGTGAGGGTGCATAGAGTATTCGGGTACGAAGCGATCGATCCGCTTATAGATTGGCTGGAGAGTGAGCGTGTCGACGGGTGTGCTATGGCATCGGTGCATGCTCTTGATACGAGACTTGTGGAGAGCATTCGCAATCTATTGGGCGAAAAATTTCTGCTGATCACTCCCCATACAGACCTTGGAATCGTCATAGATTATGACGCACCCGATAAATTAGGCATAGATCGTAAGATTGCGGCCGTAGCGGCAGGTATGATTTATCCTGGCAAAAAGAGTCTGGTTGTAGATGCCGGCACAGCGGTAACCATTGATATGATAGGAGAAAATGGCGGTTTCCGTGGTGGCACTATCTCACCGGGAGCGTCCCTGAGATTAGAGTCACTGGCCAACGGTACACATCTGCTTCCCAATCCCGGATACTCGTGTCTGATAGAAAGTTGCAGAGGTAACTCTACCGAGGAGTGTATTTTGGCGGGTGCGTTAGGGGGCCTGCTTGACGAGATAGTTATGGCTATGCTCAGAGGGGAGAAAGAAGGGGTGCAATACGTACTGATATGCGGGGGAGATGGAGAATGGATATATAAGAATTTAAGGAACAGGTATGGGGAACTTAACATTGAATATCAATACATGCCCGATCTTATAGCGATCGGAATGCATGAAATTTATAGACGACAATCATGACGAATATCTTAACCCGACTCAGCACCCTGGCGGCTGCTGCGATAGTGATTATTTCCGGAATCGGCAGCGATTTTAAAGCAAAAGCCGATGTGGTAACCCCCTATTCAATGTATGGATACGGTGTAATGGGAGATAAGGCTACATCCTTTCAGCGTCAGATGGGTAGTGTAGGCTATGCCATGCGTTCGGGACGACAGATCAATGTAATGAATCCGGCATCGTATGCGGCAATTGACTCTCTTACGTTCCTATTTGATATAGGTGCCGATCTGTCATTTCTGTGGAGTAGTGAGACTAATTCCGCCGGCAAGACTCAAAGAGATCATCAGATAGGCGGTGGTCTGGATTATGTCACCATGCAGTTTCCTATAGGTAAATATATGGGTGGTTCGATAGGTATGCTCCCCCTATCCAATGTAGGATATGCCTTCGGTAATGAGATTGCTCACGGAGCAGTGGAAAATTCGGGTTATGGCGGTATCAATATGGCCTATCTCGGTTTTGCCGGTCAATATAAAGGTGCATCATTAGGTTTTAATATCTCTTATAATTTCGGTAGCATAGTCAATGATTTTTATGCTACTCCTGAAAATAGCGGCCAGTCTCTTACCGAAAAGGTTATGGAGATACGCGATTGGGGCCTTGTGATCGGTGCGCAATATACTGCGCAGTTGAATAGAGAAAATTCACTCACTTTCGGTGTGACCTATTCACCCAAAAAGAGTATGCACGGTCGTACCTGGGTCACCACACAGGAACTCCGTTCGGAAACTGTGCCGGATACAGTGGGATCGTTACGGCTTAAAGGTAATTACGACATGCCTAATACGGTAGGTGCCGGTGTGAGTTTCAAGCATGCGCGTTCAGGCCGCTGGATAGCGGAGTTTGATGTGACCTGGGAGCAGTGGAGTAAGGCGAAATATGCTCCAATCCCCTACAGTGCCGACAAGATCGGAATATCAGCATCCGACGGGATAGCATTCCAAGGTATGAAATTTGCCGACCGCATACGCTATGCTGCCGGCGGTGAGTGGGTGCCTAAAATAAGAGGTAACTATGCTGAGCGTATGGCATATCGTATAGGTGCCTATTATACCGAAGATTATCTCCTTATAGATGGTAACCGCGTTAAGGAATTCGGTGTGACCTGTGGTGTGGGTCTGCATACCCCGCAAGACAAGACCATGATAAACATAGGTTTCGAGTGGAAAAAACGCAGAGCATATCCGCATCAACTGATCGGTGAAAATTATTTTAATATTACACTCGGTGTAAACTTCAACGAACTCTGGTTCTGGCAGCGCAAGATTAAGTAATCTCTTCGCGCACTAAGAGAGCGAAAGAGTATATGGTCAAGTCACTCTGAAAGTGTGGATGTACAGGTATGCTGATGTGTAGATTTAAAGAATCGATATGGCGATTATTCCCGCTGCTTATAATAGCGGTAGTGCTGGTGACGGGATGTACGCAGGAAACAAAGATTGATGTGGCGTCTACCATCCATCCCCAGGGGATGCCTACCATGCGCACCCGCAATATCTCTACATTGATAAGCGACTCCGGAGTGACCCAGTATCGTATAGTGGCGCCCCTGTGGGAGGTATACGATGAAGGAGCCGAGCCATATTGGCGATTCCCTGAGGGGATTTATCTGCGTAAATATGATCGGAAATTCCGTGTCATCGCCACTATCGCTGCTGACTCGGCCACTTATTTTAAAAACAAGCAGTTGTGGCGGCTTGATGGACGGGTGGAGGTAACTAAAGTGCCCCGGGAATTGTTTTTATCTCAGCAAGTGTATTGGGATCAACTCAAGGGGAGGGTATATAGTGATTCCTTTATACATATCGAAAATGCCACACATGTAATGGAAGGAGTGGGATTTACGGCCAAACAAGATTTTACGGAGTATCGTATCACCCGTCCGCTCGGTATCTTTCCCGCCGATAGAAAAGATCTGAAAGGGGATAATTAAAATATAAGTAAGTAATGAAAATTAATGTGCAAATAAAACTTAAAGGTTTTTGAGATAATTTCCATGCGGAGCGAAGGAAGATACTTTGTATCTGACTGAGTGACAATTGGAAATTACCCAAAAAGATTAAGTTTTATTGCACAAGATATTCTTTCACTACTTGCTTACATAATATCGTTTAATTTTCATTACTTACTTAAAGTTATGGAACCGACTACAGCAATCATTATAACCATATTGGCCATAATATTTTCAGCGCTCTTCTCCGGGTCTGAGATCGCATACGTGCAGTCAGACAAGGTACGCATGGAGATCGATGCCACCGATGGCGGAGTAATCAACAGGATTATCCGCCGATTCTCGCGCCATGAAGATATGTTTATCTCCTCACTCCTGGTAGGTAATAATGTGGTACTCGTGATCTACGGTATCACCTTTTCGATATTGGTAAATCCTACCCTCGAACATATATTTGGTAATAACGACGCACTGGTCCTGCTCGCTAACACCATTCTCTCAACTCTAATAATACTGATTACGGGAGAATTTTTGCCTAAGACCGCCTTTAAGATCAATCCTAATTTTGCCATGAAGATTGTGGCTCTCCCGCTATATCTTATATATATAGTATTATACCCTGTGACTATATTCATATCTGCAATCTCCAAAGGCCTGATGAAACTTTTCAACCTACCCTCGGTCACATCAGATAGTGCAATCATAACTATGGAGCAATTGGATGATTATATTGAGCAGACCCTCGACTCCACTCCCGAGGCAAAGCCGGTAGAGAATGAAGTCAAGATATTCCGAAATGCCATAGATTTTAAGGATACTACTATCGGGGAGTGCATGATACCGCGCAACGAAATTGTGGGAGTAAATATCGATAAGACGTCACGTCAGGAACTGATTAAGAAATTTATAGCCACAGGACTCTCCAAGATTGTTGTGTATAAGGGAGATATAGATGATATAGTAGGATATATACATGTATCCGAACTCTTCAAGACAGATGTGGATTGGACTAAATGTCTGAAGTCTGTGATATTTACCCCGGAGACCATGCTTGCCAACAAGATGATGCGCCGTATGCTTAATGAGAAGCGTTCGCTGGCGATAGTGGTTGATGAGTTTGGAGGTACCGCCGGATTGGCAACCCTCGAAGACCTGGTCGAAGAGATTTTCGGAGAGATAGAAGATGAACACGATAAGAATAAGGTAATAGCACGCGAAGTCGCACCGGGTCACTATGAATTTAGCGGTCGCGCAGAGATAGATGAAATCAATGAGCGGTTCGGTCTGAATATCAAAGAGAGTGATGACTATGAGACCATAGCGGGCTTTATACTCGATAATCTTGAATCGATGCCCGAAGCAGATCATACTTATATAATTGACAATATGGAAATCAAGGTGCTTAAAATGACCGCCTCCAAAATAATGCTGGTAGAGGTGAAGAGAATATCTTGATGATTCGCACGGTTTCGGCTTTAACGATATTTTTATGAGATGTAATGACACCCGGGTTATCGGCCATCTCCGGGTTATATGGGTCTATATCGATCACTCGGGATAGGGGAGTAAGTATAGAGGAAGCCGACAATCAGAAAACTAAAGAATAATATTTTAATAAAAAATAACAAACTGTTTTTTATTTTAAATTTTTTATTTATATTTGCACCTGAGAAGTCGCCTAAAATTGCAAATACGATGAATTTGTTTGGTAACAACTTGACAATCAGGATTGTAAAAAATAAGTTCAGATAAGAGTATTTTTAGGTATTAAGATCGGAGAATTGCTGAACTCTCACAGATATTCTTCAGAATCTTCTGAGATGTCGCGATCGAAACGACAACTTACCCCCTTTTTTTTACCCTCGGGATCGTAGAATCGGTCATAGAGGATATTTAGCAGTATTAATCAGAAATGGACACAAAGCCCACTTTTAAGAACTCCGTCTTGGGAATTCAAGGTAACTTGATGTCGTTTGCCATGAAGTTGACTACGAATAAAGATGAAGCGCAAGATCTGGTGCAAGATACTACCCTTAAGGCTCTCAACAACGAAGAGAAGTTTGCTGAGAATACCAACTTTAAGGGTTGGATGCTTACCATCATGCGAAACATCTTTATCAACAACTATCGCAAATCGGCAAGAGAGATGACTTCTGTAGACAATACAGTAGATCTCTATCATATTACCAACGCGAGCAATGTATCTTGTTCTACTCCCGACGGAGCGTATGCATGTAATGAGATCTCCGCTCTTATCGCCGGGTTCCCGGCAGATTATCGAGAGGCGTTCAACATGCACGTTGCTGGTTACAAGTATGAAGAAATTGCTGAAAAACTGTCTATGCCTCTCGGCACTGTTAAAGCGAGAATCTTCAATACTCGTAAAAAACTTCGTGAATTATTGAAAGACTATCGTAACTAATAAAAAAGAACGTGGTTTAGATTCTATACCGGTAACTTGAGTTGGCAACCATATTATATAATTAGTATGGTTACACCTGAAAACAATAACTTCATACTTAAAACTAAATTTAGTATAAGTAATAATTGTGATGGCAACTCATAAAATGTAAATTACCAGAGGTAGGATCGATAAAGGATCGGAAATATGATTCGAGAGATGAGGTTCCGATTCTGTTTTTAATAAAAAGGGAAATATACATTCAATAAGACATCTTTCCAAAACGCCGGATTTCAGCACCGGCGTTTTTTTTATTTCGATAAAAATCGCGAAATCTTCGAAGATAAATCACGAAATCTCGGCAAAAAATCAGGAAAATTACAAAATTTCACATCGTGTTGCGTAATAAATTTTAACCGCCGATTTTTCCATTAACTTCTATTAACATTTTTACACAAATTTTAATTTCACTAATATACAACGAGTTGCGGACAAAAAAGTGATAAATTTCAATTTTCTTCCGAACAAAATTTGCACACGGCCGAAAAATGCTATAACTTTGCATTCGCAATCGAGAAACGCGGGTCACCTGCGAAACGGAGACCAAACGACTCGGAGCAGAAGAGAACACTGAAAATGATGCTACAGTAGAGACAACGGAACTCGAAACGTAAAGAGCGAGATTTCCGTCAATCCAACGAGAAGATCCCGACTGTCAGGAGGTTACCGCTTAAGAGCGGAGGCCGATAAGACAAGTCATAAATAAAGAAAGGGAAACCGGAGTCAGTAAAAGACACAACACTAAGTAGAAAATAGGAAACTATAGATACTAACAGCGGAGAGTTTGATCCTGGCTCAGGATGAACGCTAGCGGCAGGCTTAACACATGCAAGTCGAGCGGCAGCGGGGGGAGGCTTCGGCCTCCCTGCCGGCGACCGGCGCACGGGTGAGTAACACGTATGCAACCTGCCCTTGTCAGGGGGACAACCCGCCGAAAGGCGGGCTAATCCCGCGTA
>CAMWNR010000102.1 GCA_947175665.1 uncultured Porphyromonadaceae bacterium | reverse complement strand
TCTCGTGGGCTCGGAGATGTGTATAAGAGAAATGTTGTGAACCTTTTGTAGGCACTGAGGGTATTACATTATATATAGATAACATCGCCTTCGGGTTTAATTAAGTATTAGGTGTTAAGTATTAGTGATTAGTTATTAAGTGATTAAGTATTATGAAAATAGCAATAATCGGGCATGGTAAGATGGGGCGTATGATTGAAGAGATAGCCTTATCTCGTGGTCATAAGATAGTGGCGGTAATTGATGAGAATAATCAGAGTGATTTTGAGTCTGATAATTTTATTTCAGCCGAAGTGGCAATAGAATTTTCACGTCCTGATGCCGCAGTAAATAACATTTTGCATTGTTTCGCAGCAAAGGTGCCGGTAGTGAGCGGTACAACAGGATGGACTGATTCACTCCCCGAACTTAAATCTCTCGCTGAGCGCGGCGACGGGGCTCTGCTATGGAGTTCTAACTTCTCTATAGGTATGAATATCTTTATGGCTACCAGCCGTTATCTTACGTCGCTGATGAAGAATTATCCCCAATATTCTCCGCGTATGGAGGAGGTACATCATATCCATAAACTTGATCACCCGTCAGGTACCGCTATCACTCTGGCCGAGGATATTATCGAGATATTACCCGGTATCAAGGGGTGGTATGAACCGGAAAATGATGAGTCGGTTAAAGCCGGTACCCTCCCCATCCGCGCTCACCGTGAGGGGGAGGTACCCGGTATACATTCGATAATATGGGAGTCGGATGCCGATGAGATTACCATAACTCACTCGGCAAAATCGCGCCGGGGATTTGCTTTAGGTGCCGTTTTGGCAGCAGAATGGTTGGCTAAAAACGGTCGTCAGGGTGGTTTCTTTACCATGAAAAATGTTTTGGGGTTTTAACACAACTGCATATCTCTGACTGATTTTTGTAAAAAAGTTTTGACCCTTTCATAAGTAAGTAGCGTTTTTTTCGTTACTTACTTATATACTATCTGTGTATATATTATACTAAGAAGATATTAAAGATTATACCGAATTATGACTACTGCACCGAATCCAAATCCGGAGTCTGATAATAATACCGAAAATATTAATAATACTGCGGCTGAGATCGAACAGATACATGAAGAAAACCTTACCTTCACTCAAGATTTCAAACGCAGATTGCGCAAAGTTAAAACATTGAGATGGATACGTTTTGCCGTTGTATCTCTCTTATTCTGCGGCTTTGTAGTTTGGATCGGTAATCCCTGGATAGCCTTGTTATGGCTCCTCTTGCTCGATGTCTATATCACGGGCTATATACCCTGGAGTTGGTGGAAATCTAAAAAGGGGCCTGTAAGGGCCGTTATGGCATGGGTGGATGCTATTATCTATGCCTTGGTCTTGGTATATATTATTTTCGCTTTTATCGGCCAAAATTATAAGATACCCTCTTCTTCGCTCGAGAAATCTCTACTCGTAGGTGATTATCTCTGGGTGAGCAAGGTTATCTACGGCCCCCGTGTGCCTCAGACACCTCTGCATTTCCCGCTCGCTCAGCATACTATGCCTGTGACCGGGGGTAAGAGTTATATTGATAATCCTCAACTCCCTTATCATCGTCTGCCGGGTATGCGCAGTATTGAACGCGGTGATATTGTGGTATTTAACTATCCGCAAGGTGATACTGTAGTAAGCGCCGCCCAAAATGAGGATTATTACATTCTGTGCTATAATTTGCGCAAAAATGGTGTCAGCGATCCCGCCGCTTTCATTAAGGCGCATCCCGAACGATTCGGTTCGCTCTTGGTACGTCCGGTAGACCGCCGGGAGAATTATGTGAAACGCTGTATCGGTCTCCCCGGCGAATGGCTTGAGATACGTCAGGATTCAATATTTATCAATGATACCCCCGTCAGAAATGCCAAAAATGTGCAGTTTAATTATATAATTCCGGTTAAGAGTGCCATATCGGCCGATAAGTGGCAGGAAATAGGTGTGCGCAGCGAGGATGCGGGGGGCCGACCTATCGAAGTGGATTTTGTGCCGTTTAAATTCTATGATGTACCTCTTACCGCCGAGGCTAAGAGTATCGTGGAGAAATGGCCTGAAGTTGACGGTCCTCTCATACGTGAGGGTGAAAGCGGATTTTTTGATATGAGCGGTGTATTCCCCTTATATGACCCCTACGGATGGAGCCGAACCGATTTCTCTAAATTCTGGATACCCAAGCGTGGAGTCACCCTGCATCTTACACTTAATAATCTCCCGCTATATCGTCGTTGTGTGGAGGTTTATGAGGGTAATAAACTGGAAGTTAAAGATGGCAATATATATATCAACGGTGTGGATAATCCCTATTATACCTTTAAGTATGATTACTACTGGATGATGGGCGATAACCGTGACCGCTCGCTCGATTCCCGCTATTGGGGATTTGTACCCGAGGATCATATCGTGGGTTCACCGATGCTGATATTAACCTCAATTGATGAGGAGCGCCCGCTTATGGATCTTAAAAAGATACGCTGGAACCGTACCTTCGCTAATCCTAATCCGGATAAGGCTCAGAAATTCTGATATTTCCGCTTCTGTATAAGACGTTTTATACTTTTATATACACATTAATTTTCATTACTTACTTATAATTAAGTATATATATTTCGTAATTAATTATTTATATTTCGGGTAAATTACCCCATATTGTTAAAAGGGATGTATCTACCATCTACCACACTCTACGCCCGATGGCTGCATTATCGCCTTGTCGGTAAGTCCGATGCTGAGGCGTGGGAGTGTGTGCGCGATGAGCAGAGATTACGTCCGCGAGATTTTGCCCGTACGTCGGTAGCCGGAGGAGGTAGCCAACCATCCATCCTCCTCTCCGTACCGATACAGGGTGGAGCCTCTGTAATAAAAAAAGGTAGGGTAGGGGAGTGGAAGGTATCTCTACACGGCCGATGGCCGGCAATACATACGGGCGCTCTCGAAGCAGCCTATTCCACCACCCCTTATTACTCTCACCTTATATCCGGAATAGCACCTATACTCAAAAATATAGAAGAGGGTACACCTTTTCTTAACTTTACCTCCGCACTACATGAGAGTATATCTGATTTTATGGATATAGAATCTTTATTACATCAACTGCGCGACGTGACCGGAGATAATAAGAAGATACCGCAAGCATGGATTGAAGCGTCGGGCAATGACACTATTCGCACCGGTTTCAATCCCGAAATTTCATTTATCGAACCCCTCTTCAGGCATGGGCGAGCGGCTATATTTACACTATTGGCCATGCTCTCGCTGTTATTCTGTTTCGTTGTCCCGGCCGATGCTAAATCACCTTCTGATAAAACTCAGGCTAATAAAACTCAGGATATATCTCATACCGATACTCCTAAACTTAGTATTAAGGTTTACGAAGGTTTTCAGAGATTTGTAGATGAGTATGGCGATACGGTGCGCATGACCTATATACGCGAATTAGTGGTGTATCCTCCTATGAAGTTTAAAAATAAAAAGGAGGAGGATTTCTATTGGCGCACCGTAAGAGATGTGCGTAAAACACTCCCGTACGCCAAACTTTGCTACGCTACCCTATGCGAAACTTACGAATATATCCAGACTATTCCCGACCCTAAAAAACGGGAGCAACATCTTAAGCAACTCGAAAAAGATATATTCGAACGCTATAAACCGGTTATTAAATCTATGACCAAAGGTCAGGGTAAAATATTACTTAAACTTATTAATCGTGAGACTGACCAAAGTTCGTATCATATAGTCAAGGCTTTTTTAGGTACATTCCGAGCAGGGTTCTGGCAGACCTTCGGTCGCTTCTTCGGCATGAACTTGAAGAGTGATTTTAACCCGAAAAAAAATAAGGAAGATGCCACGATCGATCGCATCGCCACCCTTATCGAACAGGGAGCGCTTTGATTAAGTGTTAGTTTTTAGGTGTTAGTGATTAAGTATTAGTTATTAAGTATCAGTTATTAAGTATCAGTGATTAAGTATTAGTTATTAGGAAGTGAATTATAATATAATTATTATAACAATGATTACCAAATCATTATACACAAAAATTTAAACTGCTATTTAACTGGTATTAAACTGAATTTTAACTGGTATTAAACTGGTATTAAACTGATATTAAACTGAATTTTAACTGAGATTGAATTGAAATTTAACTTTGACTACCATACTGATGCGACGCTTTATCTCTAATCTTCTTATATTACCGATAAAATTTTATCAGGGTGCCATCTCACCTATGTTTCCGCCGGCCTGTCGATTTACCCCCACCTGTTCGCAATATGCCATAGAGGCGATACAAGAACATGGCCCACTCCGCGGATTCCTGCTCGCCCTGCGACGCATACTACGTTGCCACCCCTGGGGAGGGAGCGGCTACGACCCGGTACCCCCCAAGAAAAATCTGTAACCCGCCCTCATCCCGCGTAGCGGGATTTCAGCATAGGCACGTATCAGCAAAAATCTTCGATTTTTGCTGGTGCGTGTACCCGCAGCCCTACCCCCGATAAACGTGCCGCGTTAGCGGTACTTCAACGCCACGCAAACACCCATTAAGCAGTATTCCTCGTGTTAAGAAGTACCGCTAACGCGGCACGTTTATATGTGGTTGGGCTACGCGAATACACGCACCAATCAAGACCTTCCGGCCTTGATTGATACGTGCCTATGCTGAATGCCTGCTCTGCAGGCGGCTTCGCCCTCCCATCTAATTTCACCATTAATTAATCGCATTACATACACCTCCACCTATTAATTTAATGGTATTACATACACCTCCACCTATTAATTTAATCGCATTACATACACCTCCACAACGGTAGTGTTATCGTATATCGGCTATGTCAGCAAGTATCATGCCACACATATCTATTCCTCTGTAAGGTGAGACGTTCCGCCAAATTCCGCGGCCTGAGCGAAGCAAAGGCTTCCGCCAAGTTCCAAAAAAAGAAAAAGTTCCGCGCAGTTCCGACAACTTCCGCGCAAAACATTAAATGCGCAAGCATTTAATGAAAAAAGTTCCGTACACCAAAAATCCCTAAAATTCCCCGAACGGGTTCATTCCATCCGCGAGGTGGGGCGTACGGCCAAGAATGCGAAAGATACCATCCATGAAGCGACGCGTACCGCCAAGTATGCGAAAATTGCAAAACAGGAGCCGGATCAGGCGCGGCAAAGCCTGTCAATAACTTGTCAATAACCCGTTAATAAACCCCGTTTTTGCGGTCAAAAAACATGTTTAAAAGTATCTAATAACTTATATTCTAAATATATGTGTATTTTAATAAATTTTACAGGTAACACTCCTTTTTTACCAATCCGCAATCACTGCTTAAAAACTCTCGATAAAATACACCGGTTATTGACCGCCTCAACATCACTTTTACACAACCCCCGACCCTAAATTAGAGTATTTTTTATTAACTTTGCCATCGCGATGCAGATGTCAATAAAGTCAGCAACGTAATGAAAATGAGCAATACCGCATGTCAATAACCTGTTTAAAAACCCTGCTAAAACACCAATAACTCATATTTCCAAATTTATAGCGAAAAAGTTATTGATACTTATTGACAGCATTTATTATTGTTGTTTATTTTTCTTATAAATTTTTTAATTTAAAATTTTTATAAAACCAAATAAAAATAACTATGAGCGCCCTCAAAACTGTCGATAACTCCACTCTCCCTCTCGATACTTTAAAAGATCGGATACTGAAACTTAAAAAGGAGAAGAATGCCCTGATCATGGCTCACTATTATCAGCGCGATGAAATACAGGAAATAGCCGACTTTATAGGAGATTCGCTTGCGCTCGCACGTAAGGCCGCAGATACCGATGCTGATATTATATTAATGTGCGGTGTGCACTTTATGGGTGAAACAGCCAAGATACTCTGCCCTGACAAGAAAGTTCTGATTCCCGATATGGAGGCCGGTTGCTCGCTGGCCGACAGTTGCGATCCTGAGGAGTTCGCCGAATTTGTAGCCGCTCATCCCGACCACACGGTAGTGAGTTATGTCAACACATCGGCTGCCGTCAAGGCTCATACCGATATTGTGGTTACTTCAGGCAATGCCCGCAAGATTATAGAGTCGCTGCCGGAGGATGAAAAAATTATATTCGGTCCTGATCAGAATCTGGGAGGATATATAAATAGTGTCACAGGTCGTAATATGTTGCTCTGGCCGGGTGCCTGTCATGTACATGAACGCTTCTCGCTCGAAAAGATTCTTAATATGAAAAAGGAGCATCCCGGGGCTAAGATTCTCGTACACCCCGAGTGTAAAAAGCCTTTGCAGATGATTGCTGATAAGGTTGGGAGTACTGCCGCACTCCTCGATTTTGCCGCTAAAGATGACGCTAAGGAATATATAGTAGTCACCGAGAGCGGCATACTCTATGAGATGCGCAATAAATGTCCGGAAAAAACATTTCTTGCCGCCCCGGCCGAAGATGCAGAATGCCAGTGCAACGAGTGCGACTTTATGAAGATGAATACTCTGCAGAAGGTATATGATGCTCTGCTTAATGAGTCACCCGAAATAGAAGTTGACCCCCAACTCGCGGCCAAGGCTCTGCGTCCTATAGAGCGTATGCTCGAATTATCCTGATAATATAGGAGGGGGCACTGTATGCCTGCAGACTTATCATAGTCCGGCATATAATACCTGCAAATTTATATATATACCGACCTGAAAAAGCCAGAGGAATAATTATAAACCGGAAATCACTTACCCGGAACAAAGATGTCTAAAGAAAAGAAATCCATATTGGAGTTGACGCGCACTACAACTGCCGAATATAAGGAGACTCCTAAACTCCCGGTGGCCGTAATGACCGACAACTTACGCTCCGCTCAGAATATAGGGGCGATATTCCGCACTTCTGATGCACTCCTTATAAAAGAGATAATTCTGGCCGGCATATCACCCGTACCCCCAAGCAAGGAGATTAGCAAAACCGCATTGGGAGCGGAGCAGAGTGTAGCCTGGAGATATGTCAAGGATCCTGTAGAGGAGGTTAAACGATTGCAACACCTGGGTAAGAAGATAATAGTGCTTGAGCAGACCCATGACAGTATCATGCTTCAGGATTTCCGTATCAAGGATGATGAGGAGTATGTGCTGGTAGTGGGAAATGAAGTGAGCGGTGTAGATCAGAAAATCGTGGATTTGGCAGACTATATAATAGAGATACCTATGCATGGTATCAAGCACTCCTTTAATGTAGCGGTATCTACCGGTATCACTCTGTGGCAACTTTATACACTCTTTACTAAGTGTTAGGTGGTAGTTATTAGTGATTAAGTTTTAGTTATTAGTGATTAGGTGTTAGTTATTAAGTG
>CAMWNR010000101.1 GCA_947175665.1 uncultured Porphyromonadaceae bacterium | reverse complement strand
CTCTCCAAGATCGACTCAAAAACAGAATAAATACAATTGAGTATCTCGGGATTTGAGAGCAACTGTATAATCCTAATTTTAAACCCACCGAATTCGAGGGGTTTAGATTACAGAATTTCCGACAAAAGTAGTTATAACCCCGAAGGAAAAATTAAAAGGGTATATTCCGGGGCATCCCCTACCTTTAAGACCGACATCGCAGAATGGCTTAAGGAACTCAAAGATCCCTAATTCGTGCCAACCTTGCGGCACTTTAAAATTGATAAAAATTTCCACATAGAAAATGGGTTCAGAACTCAAAACTGATTTTAAGACGTCCTCCTTATCCGCGCTCTACGATGTCAAAAAAGGGTTCGGAGGGTGATGTTCTCGCCATCATTTTCTATTTTGGAAATGAATGGTCGTTTTTTTGTTAACACGTTCAGCCAACTGCTCCTGGGTGAGATTAAGGCTTTCCCGAGCAGTTCTTATTTTATAGCCTATACGGAGGACTTCAAGTTCATTTTCCAAGCGATCACGTTCAGGAGTACCGATTTCTCCGTAGTATTTATTTTTAAGTTGGTCGAGTGTCTGTATATTATCCATTGTTCTTGTTTTTATCGTTATGGTATTCATTCATAATTCTCTCGACCCGTGTAATTACGCCCGGCGGGGTTTCATGTGTTTTATTTTTTTGGAAACCACTGAGTAATAGTGTTTGTAGAATATAACCTATCTGACTTTTATGCCGTAAAAGTAATTAATAAATTACATCTACGCATATATAATATGTAGATTCTTCCAACAGTTTTAAAAGAGAGGTCCATAACTTGCTACTCAGATTTTTAGCGAAGTTATGGACATTATGACGGTTACGAAATGACGCTTAATTACGAATTTGGGATTTGATGTAGTCAACCATCTTTACAGGGTTTTCACAGCCTAGGACATATTTATCTCCGTTCTTCATACGAACAAGAAAGCAATCTGAGGCTTTGCCGTAAAAACCATAATATTTACCTATATCTCCTTCTCGGAATATCCCCCAGTAACCCATAAAGCCACCTGAAGCGAATATTCTTATAGCACCCATCGTCGGCTTGAAAAGTTCTACACTTTCCACATTTCGCATAAGAATTTTTTTATTATTCAGGAGGCTACCCATAATTATATAGTCATCAGTAGCCTTAATATAGGCTACGCCATAAAATAAGGCGCAAAAAAACAATATGAGGTAAGCACCCAACAGACAGAAAAACATAGGTTCTTCTTTAACAGTTGCGATGCACCCAACAAACAGCCCCCCGTATATGATTGCTGTTAAGATTACAACATATTGGCTGTATTTAACTTTAGATTTCATAATTTGGCATAAATTTTCTGTAAACTTACGAATAATCCTCATATTCTCAAAGGAATACCTCACAATCGATTACACAGAAGATACAACAACCGCGGATTGTGCGACATTGCTTCATATCGTTATTAATTCAAAGTTATTCTTTGAAAATGTTCTTTAAGCGATGAAATATATTATGAAACGCTGGAAAAGGAGAGAGTTAAAAAGCCAATAATTATGAGAAAGTAAAGGGCAACGGATACAAGTAGATATATTGTGAAATATCCCATTCGCTTTTTTATCCCTACGACAGGGAAGGCTTTATACATACTTAAGGAACAAATAAGTATGGAATAGGTAATCTCCAGCGCAGAATACCAAGTCTCAGAAATAAGCGATAAAGGAGTCATAATAATACTAAAAAGAATCATTGAAGATGTTATATATATCATGGCAGCGAAATATTCAGCAAGATTATATTTCCTTGCTCCTACCTTTCTATATACGATCGGGATAGCCACCAAAGCGGGGATATAAATTGTAAGGTTGCGGATAACCATACTATTCATTATGAAATCAGTTACGGCTAACAATGCTTTATATATAACCGAACTATTATCATTTAGAGTGTCTTTCACCACGCCACCTGGTTCAGAAGGTAGAAACCCTGAAATAAATGCGCTGATGAAGCATACTACTATAAGCATCGAAATCGGCGCAATATATCTTACACGGCGGCACTGAATATAGTCGCGTATAACTTTCCACGGACAAATAAGAAGTTGCCCCGCCGTATAAAGAAAACCTTGATTGATACGTGTCAGTCCCGACAGCAGCCCAATGAAGAAAGTTTTATTTTCGAGTCTCTTTTCCTTGACCGATTGACCGCAATCAGGACAAAAGCGGGAAGTGCAGGAACATCCGCAGTTCCTGCACTTAACAACTGATTCTTTATTTTCGTTTGAGTTGGTCATTACGGTTTAATCTGTCTCGTGATAAATCACCGTTTTGTTCGGATCGGCAATTCGTAGATTGCCGGGCACTGTATTTTTGGGGAATGGTTGATGTTCCCACGTACCCTGAGTGAACTTGTATTCAGCGGGTAGCCTAAGATTAAGGTCAATTGAGTAGGTGGAATCATTAACCTGATTCATTTTTACGCCCATCGGATTCCAGTTGGCAAGCGCATCCTGATTACCAGTTATATAGATGTCACCGCTTAACGATTTACCTTTGAGTTCAATGTGCACGGGATAAACCTCTTTGCTTACAGGTTCGTGACCGTGAGTAAGTCGATATATGCAATAGTCATTCAGGGCATCAATAATCACAGGCTGATAACTTGAACTATGAGAATATTGTGGCGATTCGTTAAATTTCATCACAATATTGGACGGTAAAGCGGTTGATTCAAAATAATTTTTCACCTTGTCATAAGCCGGACGCCACTCGGGACCCCATCCGGTGTCCTCACATTCGTTAGCCATATTAAAGAAGAAGTATCGCGGCTTGCCGTCATTGAAATTAAAATTTATAAGGCGGTCCGCCCAAAGGTCATTGTCCCAACAAAGATTTGGCGACAAAGCGATGTAATCATCAAACATATCCTCTGTTTCCAAAGCGTCCAGAATGAATGAGGCACTCAATGAATGACCAATAGCGAGAGTATGACCTGTTGTTCGGTAGTTTGAGTCAATATATGGCATCAATTCCTCTTTAAGAAATTTCTTGAATTGAGGGGCGCAACCATATCCCTCCGGCATACCCTCAGGCAGAGGGACGTTTACCGGGGTGGAATAGAAATCACGGTTTCTGTCGTATTCATGCTCCGGCAGATATGGTGATGGAATGCCTACCACAATATATTGGCGTGCAGCCTCATTCGGGCATACCAACTCCTGGCAACCATAATGCATCAGATCGTGTACAAGTCCGAATCGTGAACGTACTTGCGAGTCAAACACATATATGACGTCATAATCAGAATTGACGTTAGTGTCGTAATCCTCCGGGGTAAAGATAAGATAAGGACGCTTAAAAGGAAAATTCTTTGAGTCGAACTCCTTGTATTCGACTCTTGCGATCTCCTGAGCAGATATGCTGCATACGGTAATCAGCATCATCAGTACTGTTTGAATAAGTCTTTTCATGTTGCAGATTCTTTTGTCTTAACTATTCAACGGCACGGCCTTTGACACAATCCTGTGTGACAGGAGTTGTCTTTAACATTGCAGTATAGAGGTCATTAAGCAATCCTTTGCTCCCACCATTTAAATAGTAGGGCTGTTGTTCGGGTTCGCAGAATATTTTAGATTCATCTACGTTGGTATTTGATATAGATTTTTCATCACCTCTTATCCATATCACACCAGGCTCTTTGAAAGTGATGGAAACGCCTAGGTACAGGTTTTTCTTTTGGGGAGTATAGTATTTAACACGGAATTTGGGCAATGCATTCACTAGTCTCAACGCCTCTTGATTTACAGCCTCGTTTTTGCTCGGTTTGAGAATTTTAGCGTCGCTGATTGAGCCATCAGGATGAACGGTGAATCTAACGAATACTCGTTCGTTCCCCTTGAATCCTTCGGGAATGCGGATGTTTTCATATATCCACTCCTTGAGTTTTCCGTTGCCTCCGGGGAACTCACAGTAAGGGTCATCGGCATAACAGATTCTTCGCGCTTTCTCTTTTGTCTGTGCAAGAATTTCGGGCGATACGGTCAGAAAGACGGCTCGATTTCCATACTCGTCGTTTTTTACCTCCAACTTTTGAATGGAGTCTACCGGCACCATCCCAAATTCCGCCCCCCGTATCCATTCGTTGTTGTAATAGTAGAATACTGTTTCAGTCTCACGTTCAGTAAGAGGGAATTGGATTTCGCGGACAATGGTGTCATTAACACAGTAATTCTGCGCAAATGCAATGCACCCATTAACGATAAGCAAGGAAATTAAAAATAACTTCTTCATATAGTATAAGATTTTGATTTTCCAAAAAAATCATGGCTCTGTCGAAGCCTTTCCGCCCGCTAATTTAGCAAGGGTAAATGGATTTGGTCTTAACATTACAAAGTTAGCAAAAATCTGCTATTCATCATCTTCCATCTCCAATAAATTTCCGTGGGCGTTCTCGATAGCGAGTGGCGAGGCTACGTGTGCAAGCATCATCTCCTGAGAATGTAGTTTGAACTTAGAGGTGGTTTTTCCACGGCTTTTCGCTTTCGTCACATCGGTTGCGCGATCGAAGTCCGGTCCTTCTACATAGCCTTTGAGCGAGATGTGATATGCGGTTTTTGCCATGTGGTAACGATTTGATACCACGAAGTTACCGCTATATATTAGGGGTGAAAAGACAGAAAAATACCGGGATTTTTCGTACCTTTGCAGTAACTATGGGTAATATAGCAAGAACATTAGACCAACAAATAGCCTGCTTCAAACTAGAGGTATGGAGATTTCCGATATTGAGAAAGCCAAAGAGGTTTTGCTTGATGTCGGTTACTATCGTCTTGGATTTTATTGGTTTCCGTTTGAGCAATCTTTTCCTTCCAAGCGTAATAGGACTCACGAACTTAGATCAGGAACTAATTTCGATGATGCGATCAAGTTATATTACTTTGACTATAAACTCAGAAACATTTTATCATACTATATACAGAGGATAGAGATAAATTTCCGTAATTATTTGACATATACTCTTTCAAATCATTATGAGGATAATCCTCAATGGTTTGTAGATAATAGTTGCGTAGAAGAAAGTTTTATCTCAAATTTTGATACTTCCGTGTACAATTCAGGGTTCAAAATGAACACTGTAATAAAGGAACATCATCGAAATCATAGAGAGTATTCATACGCCCCTGCTTTGAAGACTTGTGAATATATGACTTTCGGCAGTGTCCTCAATCTCTATAAGGCTTTAAAGAATCGCCGAATAAAAATAGATATTGCCAATCACTACGGAATACGATATATCGAAGTGTTAGAGAATTATATGGAAATCGTAAGGGAATTAAGAAATTATTGCGCCCACGGAAATGTTCTTTATGACTTTGTACCTTTCAAGTATATCAGGCGAGGTCCGGCAAATATAAGAGGCGCCATAAACTTTCGAAATCTGTATGGTTCCATCTCAGTTGTATTATACCTATTGAAACAGGTGTCCGAAAATAGGTACAACGATATGAAAGAGGAAGTGAGTACGCTTATTGAACAATATTCAGCAAATACGAAAGTAAGGGAAATTCTCAATACTATTAGCGGTCTTACTCCCGGTTCAATAAGTTAGACCAACTTTTTCGATGATTTTTTTGTTATATTAGAAAAAATAAGTACCTTTGCAACTAAATAAGTGCAGTTATCGGTTTTAGTCCCGATACCAGCACTCTAAAAGGGAAAAGAAGTCGTGCATTTTGTCTGCGCGACTTCGCTGTTTTATATCCTTATGTCAAAAGAGCCTTTCCTTTCGGAAAAGTCCTTGATGCAGAGGGGTTGGAGGGTCAGATTCGGCGCAACACGTGGCCGTTTGCACCTGTCGTGCAGGGCCAGTTGAACGGAGACCCTGCGAAGTCTTCTTAGTCGAAGTTGTTGGCGAGTTGTTAAGCGCAGGGCAACATCAAACGAGCGCATCGCCATCTGTCAATCCATAGATTTTGCCATGCGTTATAGAATTTATGATCAGGAGATGCAAAAGGATTAATCCACTCGATATAGTTGCTGTTGGCCGGATTCGGCATGCAAACCGCGAGCCTACTTGTGCAAGCATCATCTCCTGAGAATAAAAGATAATAAATTGATGGCCTTTCCGTTAAGAATATAATCGAAACTATTATACAATGAAATACCTAACTATACTTATACTATCACTAAGCATATTGCTCAGTTCATGCAACAATAACACCGAGCCTCCGTTGGAAGTTCGGCTTCCGATTTCGGAAGTTTATGTACCGGTTTCCGTAGAATTCAATGAGAAGGATATATCACAAGAGGATAAGAGTCAACTGATACACTTGGTAAACAACCAGTTTGTTATAAACGATGTTTCAGAGATTCCTGACGACCCTCTTGGACTAAACGATTATTTCGGAGTCGCATTTGACAAGGTGAATTTCAATGAATACACCTTGCTTATAAAATATATCATCAACGATTGGACTATTGATTCTTATGATAACCGCTATTATCGTAACACACAAGAGAATACCTATAACTGGTCAATCAATATCGGTACTGCATCTGATACCGAACGCTATAGATTTACACGCTTTGCAATCCTTGTAAAGAAATTACCGACAGATGCAAAGGTCGTGATATGGCAAGGTCTCACACAACTAGGGTGGTACCCGGACTAATCATAATAGAAATATATATAGCAAAAAGAGCCTTTCCTTTCGGCTTAGCATATTTTCAAATATCGTTGGCATCCTCAGTCTGCTGAATAAGGCAATATCACGTAACTATTTACGATCAGATACTCATAATCAACACAGGAGAAACCGTTATTATTGTCGGAATTTCTCAGGCGGCAAACCGATATTGAAACAACCGACAACAATACAAGCGATATTTGGGCATCGCAAAACTAACTTTACCGCGAAGTTACCGCTATATATCATGGGTGGAAAAGACAGGAAAATTCAGGAATTTTCGTACCTTTGTAGTCTAAAAACATGTATATGAGTAAACTTCTCAACATAGATAAGACCTATAAAGAATGGCTCACTGGTATTAGTGAGAAATTCCGGCGTAGCCAAATAAAAGCGGCCACATCTGTTAATTCTGAAATGCTTAAATTTTATTGGTATTTAGGTCGAGAAATAACAGAGAAGAAATCGCAATATCAGTGGGGGAATAAATTCTTTGAAAATCATAGTCAGGATTTGAAGACATTACTACCCCAAGTAAAAAGTTTTTCGCCACAAATCTGCGATATATGCAACGCTTCTATCTGCTTTATCCTAAGGCAGATAAATTTCTTCCCCAAGTTGGGGAAGAAATTACGGAGCAAGAATCTCAAATTGTTCCCCAAGTTGGGGAACAAATC
>CAMWNR010000100.1 GCA_947175665.1 uncultured Porphyromonadaceae bacterium | reverse complement strand
CACTTACAATCACATTTCCTTCTTGCGCATATTTTCTTCCAAGTTTGTAGGCTACTTTATTACCTTCCTTGTCGGCAGTTCGTGCCCCGATTACAGCAACCGTGTTCACTTCGTTTAATAACCATATATTACCTTTCAAATGGATTATCGGCGGACAATCATTGCGGATTTTACGGAATCTTTCCGGAAATTCAGGGTCGGTCCATACGTATGAGATTACCCCTGCTTCTTCCTGACGGTCGAGCACGGAATTTGCCTTATCCAAATACTCTTCCAAGATCGGATTCTCATTGAGCAATTTTTCAAATGTATTGAGGTGTATCTTCAGTATAACGGAATTTTCCATCCCCAAATACTGAAGGGCCAGCACCTCGTCGATAGTCAGTGGTTGTTTCATACTATAACATGTATAACAGTTCCTGTAAGTTGCAATTTCCCTTCTTATCTTTTATGGTATGACTTGAAATGTATTCGTAATATTCTTCATTAAACTTTTCACGCAAAATGTTAGGTACTGGAAAAGTGATTGGAAATACATCCCAACTTTTTCTCCATAAAAAACTTTCAATTAAACTTAATGTCAAAGAGTCACAAGATTACTTATCCCCAATATATATCCATATTGGTAAATATAAGCGTCAAATCTTTCAGCAAATCAGGCGCCATTTCTACCAGAAGACGAAAATCTTCATCTTCTGAATCCAGAGAATTCAATGCCTGAAGAAACAAATCAATATTATTGAGTGAAGTATTTAATGCAGTATCAGGAAGTAAATGAGTGAGTACATTACAGAAATCTACTAACGCTTTAAAGTCTGTTTTCTTTTCTACCAGAACTGAATTCACGTCTGCTGCAATTCTTAGGCATACTTTTGAAATATCATCTGCTTTGACTTCTTTAGTTCTGTAATCAGAATAACACAACCTGCCGATGATATTCCTCTTTGTAACAACATAAACATCCTTAAGATCCGGGGCAATAATCATTACCCTCAGTTCTGATAATGGGAATTCGCCCTTAGTTGTTACCAGTTTTGTGGATTTAGCGATTTCTCTCCATAGATTTCGGTAGGCGGTCATTAATTCTTTTCCGACTCTTTCCTTGGTAAAAAGCCAATTCAGCAGTTTGCCCGACAATAGAATGCCATCGCTATAAAAGTTCTTACTTGCAATACGACTCGCTCCTTTCTCCACCAACCGCTCTATATCATAGATGGCTGCATTATGTCTATCAATATAATCTATTAAAGAAGCATCTACCCGATCGTAGAGACTGACTAAAAATGACATATCTTAACAATTTACTTATTAAATGATTTAATTCTTGTGGTTTAAAAATTTGAGATAAAACCCTATATTAGACCATCCATTACTGATTGTCTTAGAGGAGCAAGAAGCACTGCGATAAATCGCTTGCTTCTTTGACTTAATTAATGCGATATAGTTATCGCGCTTGGATGCTACCGGAAGAGCGCGTAGCACATCAAGGAATGACATCGGATCAGATACTAACGATGGAAGAATCAAATCCATTCTTTTTATGGATGATACTATCTTCCCCGCCTCTTTATAATCCATTTTATATTCTGTTACCATCCAATCTTTAAACGCCTCCTCATCTGGCAAACATAACGTTTTTTTCTTCATATATTTCCTTGAGGGACTACCTGATAGATCCACAATGAAGGCGTGAAAGGCCGTTAGGACGCGAAGATTCTTTTTGTAATCTTTATCATCCCGATTTATTTGCTCGAATACTGTGATATAATCATCTACAAGTGTCGGAGCAGCATGTAAGAAACGAGTGTTAAGTTCTGCCAATTGACTCTCTAATTTGAGTAGCATTTCATCGTATCTTGACTCCCATGAATCATTCTCGTCATCCGTCTCAAATTCTTCATCAAGATCTAATTCATCTATTTCTTCAATTTCATCAGATACGTCAGATTCATCTACTTCGAGGTCGTAGTCTGCATCTGAATCGAAGTCATATTTTTCGTCTATTTCTTCATCCTCATTATCATATAAGGGCATTTCCTCTTCAGTAGAATCAAAGTTTAGATAGATACCGAGCATCTCGAATAAGTCATATCCGACATAGGGCAATAAGGAGACAGATAATCTGGTCAATCTTTGAAGATAATCCTTTGCCGACCTAATTTTCAGATTCCGCTCGTTAATGAGCCATTTCTTAAATCCTGATCTGAGATAATAGAATGTCATGATTGCAAGATTCGCATCATATTCATCCTCCTCCTCTGTATCGGCTGTACTCGCATTTTCAATGTCACCACTCTTATTGCTATCCGTAGTCTGAGACTCAGTCTCATCTTCCCAATCATCTAATTTGGTAAGATCAACCTCTCTTTCATCTGAGAAATTCTGAATAGAACCAGCAAGCATAACATCGGAATCCCGATCTAAGTGAGTTTTCATTTTAGAAATAATTAAATTTAAAAAACTACGCAAATATAATTATTTCCTATACGATATTTCTTAAACGGGGGTGCCAATTTTTCGGGAAAATCTTCATAAAATGTTATAAAGTATGGAGGACTTTGGGACCATTGGTAGTGTTTCTTTGAGTATGTCGGAGTCGAGTCCGCTCAAGTCGGAAGATATCAGTTGAGGTCTTGATGGTATTGAGATAAGACTCAATAATGGTGTCATTTCTTTTTCCCGAAAAACGGCAGTGAAATAATTAGGTTATCGTGATTTTATTGTCTAAATTAGCACCGTAATTTTTAGTGTTAAAATCCGATCGATGCTGAATAGGGAATGTAAGAAGAATTATAGGAATAGAGAGATATAAAGGTGTAAAATGTATTAAATGCAAAGATGAGATTAAATTCCGTTAATGAGAATGCCCCCATTTCTATGGAATATAAGGAAGATTACGAGGGCTTTAACTTTATGGATTATGCGTCAGATAATAATCCGTTTACTTCTCGCATCCCTTCTGATAAGCAGAATGAGGAGGCTCTAAAGAGTGACTATTCCGGTCGGGAATTATTTGAGATGATTCAAAACGCTGATGATGCGAGAGCATCGGTAGTGGAGATAGAACTGGATGAAAATGAGCGATTGCACATTCGAAATAATGGAGGGTACCCATTTACAAACAAGGGTATCCGGTCGGTAATGCGCCCGCATCAATCATCTAAGGCAGATGCGTTACACGGTGGAGAAACAATTGGTAACAAAGGACTCGGCATAAGATCACTGTTGAATTGGAGTAATGGCGTTACCATACATTCCAATGGTGTAAAATTAGAATTTTCCACCTCTATAGCAACCGCACGATGGAAAGAGATTCTAACGATAGCACCATCATTAAAAGAATTGGAAAAGAATGGATCTTGTCCTCTACCTCTACTTTCCGTGCCGGTGGTCAGAGCCGATAATGTAACGGGCAGTAACGGTAAAGGTGAATGGACAACCGAAATAGAGATACTCTGTTATTCTGAGGTGATTTCAGATGTAAGGTCAAAAATTAATGGTTTTCATGCTGAGATTCTATTATTCCTCAAAAATATCCGTAAGATAATTCTTAAAATTTATGACAAGACCATAGAAATATCCAGAGGTATATCTGAGTCGACAGAAATTAACGGTATAGAGTGCAGTAGGCTGGTGCTCCAAGAAAGCGGAATAAGCACTAAGTATCTGCTTTATAGTGAAGAGGTCAGTATCCCGATAATTAAAAATGGCGATGTATGCAGAACCGGAGAGATTTCTATTGGTTTCCCAATAGATTCTGACCGTAATTATGAATATTTATTTTCATATTTTCCCACACAAATTGTGTTAAATCTACCGTGTGCAATACATGCCAATTTTGATCTTACCATGTCTCGCAACGGACTTATTAATAATGTTTTTAACTCCCGGTTAATGTGCGAGTCCGCTAAGGTTCTTATGAAGATGGCCGAGTTGCGTGGTGGGGTGATAAAAGGGTTGCCCTATATAAGTCGAGAACTGCCACTTAAAATGTTGACATTAAGTGAAACGCTGTCACAGAGTCTGCCTGAGTTTGCAGCCTGTGTAGAGCAGGAGTTTGATAACTGCCGAGTTATCCCGACTATAAACGGTAGTTTCAGAGCATTTAGTGAAGGCATCTATTATACTGCTCATGTAGAATTAGGTGAGTTTGTCGCAAAGATTGATGATGATAACCTCCTGAATCATTATATTGAATCCAAGATATATTATTTGCTTCAAAAGAACCATCGTACACCAAGAAGTATAGGATTGCTCCACAATGCGCTTTCAGTATTAGCATCGCGTCTTACAATAGAGGAGAATGCGGCATTAATAATAAAACTTTTAAAAGTACCCGCCGGTGAGTGGGCCTCGCGGCCGGCTGTGATTCGACTTGATTCATCGCGGATGGCATCTCCGGATTATCCTGTGTATCTGCTGGAGTCAAAAGATGTGACTGAGGCTATAAACAGCAATAACTATACGGATACCGGAGATTATATAAAAAGAGTAGCACCGAGTGAGTTAAAACTCCATATAGTGCATCCTAAACTGTCTAAACTATTGCAAGATAAACTGAATACAGATGCCCGCGGACTCACCGTAATGTTGAGAAATCTGGCAACTGTGCGGGATGCTGACTATAGTAGGATTAAGCAGGAGATAGAAGTTAAATCCTTAAGGCTAACTATCGAAGAATTGAACGGAGTACTTATCTGGTTATACAAGAGATGGCTACGTTCTGATTCTGATTCGGATTCTCCCTTATGCTATAAATTTCACCTGTGTAACTCTCAGGGTAATCACCGCCCACTCTGCTCTCTGATGCTTGATAGTGATGAATCAGAATTCAAACTTCATAATTTACATCTTGGGGTTATACCGCAAGAAGATAGAAAAGAATTTTTTGTAGACTATCTCGGAGTTGCCGAAGCAATACCGGTGGTGGATTGTAATTTTGGTAAAGATAGTGAATATATAACCGAAGCATTGGGGTCTGATTTTGTCAGGAGAGTCGAAAATGAGAATAATATCCATAATATATCTCTGATACCCTGTGCGAATTACCTCCGGTCTAAATCAATAGAGGAGGTTTTATTGCAAATCCTGTCTGACCGGCGATTTTTAAAGCAATTATCGCGCGGACAGGAGATACATTATCATTATAGAGGGGAGAAAACCGGCTATACTCCACAAAGTTATAGTGCATATTGGCTTACCCGTCACGACAACATTCTCTCTAAGATTCGGGATTATGTTATCCCGCACACCTCTACGTTGGATTTATCCATATTGAATGAGGGTATCTTGGATTTAACCAAAATAGCAGGATTTGCTAAAAAAGAGATTTTTGAATTGTTGAAGTATTTGGGGGCAAAGGATAATCCCCTGGAATTATCTTTTTCTCAATTATATAAGGTGCTTGCAAATCAGAAAGATCCTGCCAAAGCGCAAAGAAACTATAAGGAAATCAGGTTTGTCATTAAGGATAAAATGGATCTCCTTAACCGTAAGCCTGATGAGAATGCAAAGAATATACTTAGATACGTGTGGGCTGTCCGAGCCGGAGAAGAACCGCAACTTAAGCCCAAAGAGGAGGTGTATTATTGGGATAATTCCCGTTTGCCTAAACGGTTCTTAAATTCACTCTATAAATTAATGTTGCCATCACGAACCGGAGAAAAATCTGTCAGCGAGATATTTGGCGTAAGGCTACTTTCGGATCTGAATATTCAGGTGTTGGATCCGGAGGATTACAATATAGATGTCACCCAAGATTTACACTCCTTCCTTTTTAACCGTCTGCAATATCTGATAGTAATGTCACTGAGCGGAGGAGAGTATAAACTGGATACAATCCGTCAGAAGTATGGAGATATAAAAGCATTTATAAGTCAGGTCAGATTCACAAGATCCGTAAGATATAAATGTCAGGGTAAAGAAATGGAATCAGTAGAAGGTGACCTTATTAATGATAAAGATAATATCTATATATGTACCTCCGCTTCGAGTCTGGAAGAAGTGCTATGCTCTCCGCAGGATTGCAGCAACATTGCTAAGGGGTTGTGTCTGAAACTTAAACTTGATGTAGATAATGAAATTAAGTTTATCCACGTAATCCAATCATCAGAAGAGACTCTCCTATATGAATGGAATGATCTTGATGAGACTCTAAGAGAGGATATAGTGAGTGTGATAGGTCTTAATGAGATTGAGGAATTAATTTGGGCCATTCTCGGTATAAAACTTTTAAAGACTGATATTAATCCTGAGATACGTAGAAAAAAGATTATTTCTGTTCACCCTGCTATAAAACTTCCTGATCCGTTGCCGGAACTTAAGGATTTTGGTGATCTCGACTATTATAATCTTCTTTTCAGTCTGGATGAGGAGAATAGAAAGAAGATCGGATGGTGTTTCCGATTAGATGCATTCTATCACTCTCAACTGGAAGCAGAGGCAAACAGGTTAGCCATACAATATAAGGCAGCGACATTCCAAAAGTTGGAAATGACTATCAAAAACAGTCGCTCGATTGAAAGCGTCAATAAGTGGTTGAGGAAACTCGAATACTTCGATCAATGGGTCAGCGACCAGATTGCACAGATGCAAGACATTCAAATCGTTGAAATGGAGAAACTTATAGATTCTTTCAGAAAACGGGTATTAAGGCAGTTCCCGATATTAGGTACCATAAGCAGTGATTACTCCCCGACAATAAAACCTCAATATTCAGATATATTGGAGCGATATAATGTCAGGCCCTCAGAGTTGAATTATTCCGAACAGGCAATCGGTTACTTTGACGGGTTTGAAGAAGAATTCGAGCAATTGATAAAGGGTAAACCATTACTCGGTAGTGATAAAAGTTTAAGTGTGGAACTATTGATGGATGATTGCGGAGAGATATCATTTGCACCGGTCGATGAAAAATCCGGTAGTGGGGGAGGAGGTAATGGCGGATTCACAAGTTCGCAAATCAAGGATAAAATCGGACGAACCGCAGAGATCAGGGTGCGACAATATCTTGAATCACATCCTGAACTTTATGAGTCAGTAACCGATGTTTCGACACGTCATGCATTACACTGCGATATAATGTATCGGTTGAAAAATGACCCGATGCTGCGTTATCTGGAGGTGAAAAGTGTAAACGGAAGGAAAATACATTTCTCACCCGGGGAGATACAGAAAGGGAAAGCAAATAATGAGATATACGATTTAGCCTTAGTGTATGGAGATAATATAAGGATTATTCATAATGCTTTCGCCAAGAATAGTAACCTTCTGAGGAATCTGAGACCATCCGGCTTTGAAGCCATTTTAGAAATAAAAGAGTAACCTCATGCCACGGCTGGTGATTGTATGTTATCCTTTAGGATCATCATCCCCGGTTATTC
>CAMWNR010000099.1 GCA_947175665.1 uncultured Porphyromonadaceae bacterium | reverse complement strand
TGCTGATACGTGCCTATGCTGAATGCCTGCTCTGCAGGCATGCTTTCCGAGTTATTTCTTCAGTGCAAGCGAAGCAAGCGCCCTCCCTACCATTTGCGACAAACCTAAATACAACCAAAAAATTCCGTGAGATTCCGTAATTCCGCGCAAAACATTAATGCCCAAAGGCATTATGAAAATGATGCGATTACTTAGATTTGATGAATGTTATTATATCTTTTGGAGAAAACTTTTTACCTTTAAGGAGTATTGATGACGTGTAAATTTTGCCGGCAAAGGCCATTGCTATCCAGGCGAAAATGTATAAGACAATAAGACCTATAAGAGACTCCCAGATAGGAGAGGATTGAGTAACGGCATTTACAGCCCCTATAGTCGGTGACGTGAAAGGTATATATGTTAATATTCTCACAAACAGAGTTTCACCGTGATCTACAGCATACTCCGATATATAGAATGAGATAAGAAGAATAAAAGTTAAAACAGCCATATACTCCTGATTCTCATTGTTCTTGTCGGTCATCGCGCCTACAGCGGCATACAGTGAGCCGAAGAATATATATCCCCCTATAAAATAGAGTACCATCCATACTACAGCCATTATATAGTCGTATGTAAGAATCTCCCCCCAAGGTATCTCAACCGGAAAAACCAAGAAAATGCCGAATAGGAATATTCCGATTAGAACACCCCACAGTAACATCTGAGTAATACCGGTCAAACCGACGGAAATAATCTTACCCAACATCATGGTTCGACCTGATACACATGTGGCCAATATCTCAACTATCCTATTGGTTTTCTCTGTCTTGACCTTCGTAAATATGGCACTCCCGTACATCATGATAAACAGGCAGAGAAATAAGCCGCAAAGCAGTCCCAGACCTTTCAGCACTGTAAACTCACCATCGGCTTCGGGCCCCATCTTATCGGCCACTGCCATTGCAGTATCAGATTCAGCCATCATGTATCCTGCAAAGCCACCAAAGGCCACCATAAGCACAGGGACTATAAATGTCGATATCCAGAACGATTTGGCTCGGATATCTGTAAGGTATTCATTCTTTATTATTAATCCTAAATTAGACATGTCATAAAATGATTATTATTCTTAATTACCGATACGATATAGATCAGATAGATATCAGTCGGTATAAACTATTAAATCCGGGGGGGGGTATAAACCCTGTCACTGGTTTTCTTCCTTGGTATATTTAAGGAATATATCGGTGAGAGAGGGGAGTGCTTCTTCAAAATGAAGTATATCGGATTGCAAGGCCACTTCGTCAAGAAGATCCATATTTGATTTACCTTCAGCCTTAATAATCCGGTAAGCCTCACCTTTGCGCCAGTTCTGCGGTTTGGTCGTTCTGATGTCTGTTATGACTCCACTATCCATAAGGATATTCGTATCAATAGGAGAAGCGGTGGTAAGAAGAAGAGAATTATCCTTGTTATTCTCCTTGACATTCATTATCGAATCGTTTACAAGCAGGTTGCCCTTGTTAATAAGGGCGATATCGCTACATATCTCTTCAATAGCGGGCATATTATGAGATGACAGCATAATGGTGGCACCTCTTTTATGCAGACGATCTATTAACTCCTCAAGGAGTTGGCCGTTGATAGGGTCAAAACCACTGAAGGGTTCATCGAGGATTACAAGTTCCGGTTCATGAACCAGGGTGGAAATAATCTGAACTTTCTGCTGATTACCTTTTGATAACTCCTTTACACGTCGGCGGCGATCTGCGGTAAGATTAAACAGGTCGAGATACTCATCCATCACAACTCTGAGCCGTTTTTTATCACCACCTTTCAGTTGGCCGAAATACATTATCTGATCCTCGACACGCATTTTATCGTAAAGACCTCTCTCTTCCGGCATATATCCTATCAGAGATGTAGTTTCAAGTGAGGCGGGCGTGCCATTTATCAACGCTTCACCACCGTCGCTTACCATTATACCGTTAATAATCCGGAGCAATGTGGTTTTGCCGGCTCCATTAGGGCCGAGCAGACCGGTTATAGAGCCTCTTTTTACATCAAAACTAACATCATTAAGGGCGCGCTTATCTCCAAAAAACTTACGCAGATTCCTTATTTCTAAAATGTTATCATTATTCATAAATTCCTTTTTTGTTAATTGTCCGCAATCCACCCTTTCCAAATACATCCGCCCGTATATAAGAGAAAAGAGAATCCTTAACGTGGTGATACGATTCGGTCACCTATATCTTTGGCTACTACCGATCGCTTGTGCATCAATTGATTTATACGCTCAAGAGTCTTCATATCTTCCTCTTCATTTTCACCTGCGGTTTGCTTGAATTTTGCCATGAGTTGTTTCAACTCAAGGTTAAGTATTTCGCTTTTCCACTCCGTTAGCGCCCGTATTACCCGGTTGGTAATATCCGATTCGCTCAAAGGTGCTGAATTTTTAGTATAAATCGAAGATAGCACATACTTCTCATTAATAAATTCGTTGGCTATCCGTCTTACTTCATCATCTTCAAGACTTGCAAGTTTGTCACCGGGATAATAACGAGAATAATCCATACTTTCCTCTTTAACCATCTGTTCGATTCTTACTTCGAGCAGTCGTTCTTCACGTTCTATTTCCGGTATAGAGGAGAATTCATTTGCGATCTTGTCTCTCCCTTCCTTTCTGACTTCATTGATACGATCGGATAATTTATTAATGTAATTATTCAGATCTTCAATATACTCATCAATGCCATCGTATAGGATATGAAAAACTTTATCAAACTGAGGAATGGAAAATTGAATCTTATCCGCATCCATCTCCTCCATTATAAAGTCAAGATTAGTATAAATACCATCATCTTCCTGACTTTCCTCCTTAGAGTCGGGTTTATCTTGTTGAGAAAAGTCTGATGTTGGATCCTTATATACAAAATTCAGGTATCCATACTTCACTATCAATTCTATTATATTCTTTTCGATATAATATAGAGGGTGAGTGGTATAATCCTTACGCCGTTGTAAAGTTTGTACCCATTGCCGTTCATTTGCAGTGAGTCGGGTATCATCATGCGTCTGTGATTGCTCCTTATCATCTCCGGATTGATTTACATTAACTTTTGCATCAGGAGTGGGGGAGTCAGGTGTATTAGCCGTCTGTGATGCGAAAGTGGAGTTATCAGGATAATCCTGCATGGCTCGCTGTTGCCTGCGCTCAGCCGCTAATTTCTCGGCGACCGCTATACGAGCCCGTTCTACAGCAGTGGCCAATGTATTCTCATCAACTTTCAACACACGGGCAGCCTCACCGATATAGACCATTCTCTCTACATCGCTTGTAATACATGCCAGTGATTCCACAACCGAATTAACAACCCGTGCTATACTCTGTGGGTCATCGCCAGCCTCTTTCATGAGAACCTTCATCTTAAATCGTATGATGTCGGTTTCATTCTGCTTAACATACTCCTTAAACTCTTCGGCAGTGTGTTTGCGTGCAAAAGAATCGGGATCGTCACCATCAGGGAGAAGTAGTACTGTCACCTTCATCTTATGCGACAGCAACATATCTATACCTCTTAAAGCAGCCTTGATACCCGCTGAATCACCGTCATATAATAAAGTAATATTGTCGGTAAATCTATGTATCAGAGCGATTTGGCCATCGGTCAGGGCTGTGCCGGAAGAGGCGACTACATTCTGCATCCCGCTTTGCCACATACCGATAACATCCAGGTACCCTTCTACCAGGAAGCACTTATTTTGCCTGACAATCTCGGATTTCGCCTGATAGATGCCGTATAACTCATTATTCTTATGATAAAGAGTGGATTCCGGAGAATTAATATATTTAGCCGGTCCACCCTTTAGGTCACGACCGCCAAAACCTACCACCTTACCCGAAGAGTTCATTATCGGGAAGATAACTCTACCACGATACTTGTCGTAAAGACGACCGCTTTGACCCTGACCTGTCAGGCCCAGTGACCTCAGAGTCTCTGATTCAAACCCCTCTTTAAGCATCAGATCGGTTAGATGGCTGCTCTTATCAAGAGCGTAACCTAAATGAAACTTACGTATTGCCTCCTCCGTAACTCCTCTTGAGAAGAGATACGAAAGTCCAATATCGCGCCCTTCGGGTGTATTTGTCAGATCGCTCTCCATCTGCTTCATCGCCCACTCAGAGGCCACAAGCATACCCTCCCTTTCGGTCTGCAATTTTCTCTCTTCGTCGGTAAGTTCTCTCTCTTCTACCTTTATGCCGTATTTTTTGGCGAGATGCAGAAGAGCGTCATGATAAGATACGCCCTCCTTCTCCATTATAAAATTAACCGGCGAACCACCCTTATGGCAAGAAAAGCAATAACAGAAATTACGACGGCGATTTACAGAAAAAGATGGAGTTCGCTCATTATGAAAAGGACATAGACCGAGATAATTTGCACCTCTGCGAGTGAGATGAACATAATCACTTACTACCTCGACAATATCTGAGACATCCTTAATCCTTTGTACGGTGGCTTTGTCTATCATTATAAATTCGGCTACTTAGCAACTTAGACTATATAACGGACCAATTAAACCGTTTCAGAAACTTTTTTACGCAAATTATCGCAAATAGCATGAATCTTCTCATTAGTGCTAAGGCGAGTAGGAACAAGAGGCAATCTAAGTTCATTCTCAATCATACCCAAGGCATTTAATGCACTCTTCACACCTGCCGGGTTACCGTCAACAAAAAGAAGATTAAATAATTCGGTAAAGAGGAACTGAATCGGAAGCGCACCCATAAAATCACCGGCCAGGCACTTTCTGACCATTTTGCCAAACTCCTTAGGGAAAGCGTTGCCGATAACAGAGATAACTCCTTTTGCACCAAGCGTTATCAACGGGTATGTAATACCATCGTCACCGGAAATAACTTCAAAATGATCCGGTTTATTTTTAATAATCTCTTCGATTTGCGGGAAATTGCCTGATGCCTCTTTGACACCTATTACATTCTTAAAATCGTGAGCCAGACGTAAAGTGGTGGCCGCTGTCATATTGACACCCGTGCGCCCGGGTACGTTGTATAATATCACCGGGAGCGGACTGGCAGTTGCGATTGCGGCATAGTGCTGGTAAATACCTTCCTGTGAGGGCTTATTATAAGGGGGCACCACACTCAGTATCGCTTCAAAACCCGATAAATCTCTTGTCGATACCTCCTTTACAATCTCCATAGTGTTGTTACCACCGAGACCTAACACAAGGGGAACACGACCACCTACCTTGCTCTTAACATAATCACACACGGCCAACTTCTCGTCGGCAGAAAGGGTAGGGGTCTCACCGGTAGTACCGAGTACTACAAAGAAGTCAACCCCCTCACTTAATTGAAATTCAATTAGTCGGCCAAGTGCATCATAATCAATGCTTTTATCTGCTTTAAACGGTGTTACCAATGCAACTCCAAGTCCTTCAAATTTATAGCGTGCCATATAGATATAGACAAATATGTACTGTAAGTGAATAACAAATTTAACTATTTCCATCGTATCTGACAAATTAAATTAAGTAAGTAAAGGAAATTAATGTGCAAATAAAACTTAAAGATTTTTGAGATAATTTCCATGCGGAGCGAAGGAAGATACTTTGTATCTGACTGAGTGACAATTGGAAATTAGCCAAAAAGATTAAGTTTTATTGCACAAGATATTCATTTACTTATTATAATTCATAATATCGTTTAATTTTCATTACTTACTTAAGTCGCTTAATCTCAAAATTCATTTTTTACACTCTTAATTTTGAGAATATGCTTGATTTTGTTAATTTTGTAAGAAATATGCGGTTAAGTAATTTAATCATCAAAGCCTGAAATGCTGTATGGTGATTATTTACTACGACTCAGCCACGGGATAGGGTGTAACATCAAGAAACAACATACTATTTAGATTATAATGAAGAGTAATGTAGCGGTATTTTTCGGAGGACGTTCGGTAGAGCATGAAATATCTGTACTCTCAGCCCTCCAGGCAATTAATGCAATGGACACCGAGAAATATAATATCGTGCCCGTATATATTACCAAGCAGGGTCGCTGGTTTACAGGACCTGCATTGCTGGATTTGCAGAATTACAAAGATCTTAAAGGTCTCGAAGATAAGGTTACTGAAGTGTTCATGCGTCCTGAATATGGAGATTACAATCTATATGAGGCAAAACCGTCAGGACTTCTGAAAAAAAGCAATAAAATAATATCTCAACTTCATGTTGCTCTCCCTATCCTGCATGGCACAAATGGAGAGGATGGTATTTTTGAAGGCCTTCTTGAGACTATCGGTATCCCATTTGCGGGTTGCAACACGTTGTCATCGGCCAACGGAATGGATAAGATTACAATGAAGATGATACTCCGTTCGGAGGGGATTCCCGTTGTAGACTATGTGTGGTTTACCGATAAACAATGGATTTCAGACCGCGACTCCATCATAGCCAAAATCGAGGAGAAGTTAGGTTACCCGGTTATCGTAAAACCTGCCAATCTCGGATCGAGTGTCGGCATCGGTAAAGCCAAAGACCGTGATTCGCTAATTGAGAAAATAGACAATGCCGAGAAGTTCTCTTCAAGACTGATAGTGGAGCATTGTATCGACCAACTCAAAGAGATCAACTGCTCGGTACTCGGTGACTGTGATGATTATCTGAGCAGTGTATGCGAAGAACCGATCAAGACCGGTGACTTTCTATCCTATGAAGATAAATATATGGGTGGCACCAAGACAAATGCAGGAATGCAGTCGAGCGATAAACGTATCCCTGCACAGATCCCGGATGAGACCTCTGAAAAGATTCGTCGCATGGCCGCAGATACATTCAGAGTCTTATCCTGCCACGGTGTGAGCCGCATAGATGTGATGATAGATGAAAAAGATGGTCAGATTT
This sequence comes from uncultured Porphyromonadaceae bacterium, assembly GCA_947175665.1. Classification (GTDB taxonomy): domain Bacteria; phylum Bacteroidota; class Bacteroidia; order Bacteroidales; family Muribaculaceae; genus Lepagella. Next base: position 530 of record CAMWNR010000099.1, on the reverse strand, counting down.
ATGTGAATGAAATCAATACCATCCCGGGATCTCTCTCTTTTTATCTCTGGGAGGCGACCGGAATATCATTTACCAAACTTATGGATACTCTTATCTCTCTAGCTCTCAAGCGTAAGAGAGAATCGGATCGTAAGACCTTTACCTACGACCAGAATATTTTCGCTATGGGTGGAGGCACCAAAGGGGCAAAGGGGAGTAAAGGGAGTAAATTCTAATTATAATTAACTTACCAAATATCTTTAATATGGCAAAGTTTAAGGAGGGGGAGAAGCAACTGAATCTCTCCGATATAAATAAAGAGATGCTGGCATCGTGGGACGCCAACAGTCTCTTTGAATCAAGTATGACCGAGCGTGAAGGTTGTCCTTCTTTTGTATTCTATGAGGGTCCGCCGTCGGCTAACGGTATGCCCGGAATACACCACGTTATGGCCCGTACCATCAAGGATATATTCTGCCGCTACAAAACCATGAAGGGTTTTCATGTAAAGCGTAAGGCAGGCTGGGATACTCATGGTCTCCCTGTAGAAC
>CAMWNR010000098.1 GCA_947175665.1 uncultured Porphyromonadaceae bacterium | reverse complement strand
GATGTAGAGAAAAATATTAAATTATAGTAATAATTAAAAATATTTGATTAAATTTGCCAAATAATGTTAATAAAAACCCAAAATTTTTAACGCTCTGTAATGAGCGAAAATAAAAAAGTTAGAGGTTTAAAGTTAAATTTGAACTAAATTAGGTTAAAAAATGTTAGGTTTAAGTTGGCTTTCGGCTTAACATTTAATTTATATTATTTTAATATCCACTTACGCGGGTGGATAGTGATATAAAAAAGAAAAAGGTAAAAAATTATTAATTAAAAAGGATTAGTTATGAAAAGACTGTTACTCTTTATCTCGGCAGTATGTATCCTTACCTTATCTGTATATGCGCAGGATCAGGTTATCAAGGGTACCGTGCTCAGTGCTGAGAATGGTGATCCGCTGATTGGCGCCACAGTTATGACCCCCGATGCGAAGGTTGGTACCACTACCGACATTGATGGTAACTTCGTCATTACAGTCCCCTCTACAGTTAAGAAACTTCGCTTCTCATACGTAGGTACCAAGCCGGTAGATGAGGCGGTATCGCCTAATATGGTAGTTAAACTTTCAGAGTCATCAGTACTTCAGGAAGTGGTAGTCACCGGTTACGGCACAGTTTCCAAGCAGGCATTTACAGGTGCGAGTTCTTCGGTATCCGGTTCGACAATCGAGAAGAAGTCAGACGTAAATCTCGTGAAAGGTCTTGAGGGTAACGTCACCGGTTTCCAGTATAATAACTCTACTTCTTCGCCCGGAACATTCGGTACGGTACTCGTGCGCGGTATGGGTTCGCTCTCATCCAAGTCATCACCCCTCTATGTGATCGACGGTATCCCCGTGGAGTCTACCGCTGAGGGTATGGACTCTGACGACAACAACCTCTTCGACCCGATGGCTGCTTACAACCCCGCTGATATCGAGAGTGTGACAGTACTTAAGGATGCTGCGGCTACCGCTATCTACGGTTCGCGTGCGGCCAACGGTGTGATCGTAATCACCACCAAGCGCGGTGCTGATGCAAAATTCAAACTCAACCTTGAGGTTAAGCAAGGTTTCTCAGGTATCCAGCACAACAATATGAAGTTTGCCAATGCTCAGCAGACTATGGATCTCTTTGCCAAAGGTTATGCAGCGCGTACCGGTGACAGTTACGAAAATTGCTATGAACTCATGCTCAGTCAATTTCCCGACTGGGACGGCAAATACAGTTACGACTGGATGGATATCGCTACCCGCAAAGGATATTTCCAGGAATACAACGTCTCATTCTCCGGCACCTCTGATAAGACCAACTACTACGTATCACTCGGCATGGTTGATGCAGAGGGTATAGTGATCGGGTCATCAAATAAGCGTTACTCAGGTCGTGTTAACCTCGATACTTCATGGAAATATTTCACCGCAGGTATCAACGCTTCATACTCATACTCGCTCAACAATAACTTCTCACAGGCTACCAACGGTTCGATGTCTTCGCCCGTAGTGGCAGCGATGTCATCGCTCACTCCGATGGATAAGCCTTATAATGAAGACGGCTCATGGGCCAATATAGACTACTATAACCCCCTGGCTACTCAAGACTCCAAGGTTGGTGACCTCTATCAGACAGTCAACCATACTCTTGTAGCCAACCCCTGGTTGCAGGTAAATCTCCCCTTCGGTTTCTATGTTAAGACCAACTTCGGTGTAAACATCATAAACCAGAGTCAATACAACTACTGGAGTGCGATCACCAACCCTCAGGGTATGGATTACAACGGTCTCGGCCAGAAATACAGCACTCTATTCAGTACTCTCACCTGGACCAACACTATCGGATGGAACAAGACCTTTAACGACATCCACAACTTCAATGTACTTCTCGGTCAGGAGATGCAGCGCTACGAAATGCATTACGACTACTACAGCCGCACCGATTTCCCGTTTGCAGCCGAAGGTTTCCGCGATATGGCGGCAGCCGGTAGCGAAAACGGTTCGGAATACGGTCAGGAGCAGTCACGTCTCGCATCATACTTTATCGATGCCCGCTACTCTCTGATGGATCGTTACTTCTTCTCAGCATCATATCGTCGCGACGGTAGTTCGGTATTCGGTGCTCATCACCGTTGGGGTAATTTCTGGTCAGTAGGTGCTAAGTGGCGTCTCACTCAGGAAGATTTCCTCCGCGATAAGACATGGCTCTCAAATGCAGACCTCCGCATATCTTACGGTACTGTAGGTAACCAGGGTCTCCCCTCGCTTTATGCGGCACGCGGATTCTACATGGCCGGTTACAACTACAATCAGTCACCCGGTATGCGTCCCGGTCAGATTGCCAACGACGAACTCAGTTGGGAGACTTCACGCAAATTTGACGTAGGTTTCGACTTCGGTATCTTCAACCGTGCCAGCCTTACATTTGACTTCTACAACGAGGATACAGCCGATGCCCTCTACTCGGTACCCTTGTCATATACTACAGGTCTCGCTTCTATATACCGCAATGTAGGTAAGATCCGCAATACCGGTATCGAAGTAGGTCTTAACGGTACAGTATTTACCAATGAGAAGGTGACAGTAAACGCATTTGCCAACCTCACATGGAATAAGAACCGCATCATAAAACTCAACGACGGTTCGGTAGAATATACTTATCAACTCCTTGAGGAGGGTCACTCATACCGTCAGTTCTACACTCCCGAATACGCAGGTGTAGATAAGAATACAGGTAAGGCTCTTTACTATCTCTATGGTGATAAGCAACTCGAAGAAAACCCCTCGCTCGACCGCAACGCTACTACCGATGTATATGCTCAGGCAGGTAAGCGTTACACCGGTTCGGCAGATCCCAAGGTATTCGGAGCATTCGGTGTTTCAGCCCGTGGTTGGGGATTTGATCTCAGCGTACAGTTCAATTACCGTGCAGGCAACAAGGTGATCGATACAGGTCACGCATTCACCGGTTGGGGTATGGCATTGCGCACTCCGCTCCAGACCGTAGTAGATAATTCGTGGACTCCCGAAAATCCCAACGCTCTCTATCCACAGTACATATACGGTGACCCCTACCAGACCTCAACCAGCAACTACTCATCACGCTGGATCATGGATGGCAGTTATGTACGCCTCTCCAACATCAACTTCGGTTATACTCTCCCGGCAGAAATCACCAAGAAGGCTCTCATGAGCAAGGTGCGCTTCTATATCAACCTTGATAATATCGCAACCTGGACCAAGAAGAGTTTCACCGGTTACAGCCCCGATACATACGCCAACGGTGTAATCGCATGGCAGTATCCCGCTACATTCTCCTTTACCGGTGGTGTGCAGGTTACATTCTAAGTGTAGTGCAGTAAAGATTCTACTCTTAAACCGCAGTTAGATATTTAAATACAACTTACTAAAAAATTCTGAAAGCAATGAATACATCATATATCAAGGTTATCGCCGGCATAGCGCTCGCCACATCATTGACAAGTTGCGGTGATAAATTTCTCGAGACTGATATGTTTGGCAAGATCGACTCAGAGATCGCTCTCGATAATGTAAGCACTGTAGGCTATGCACTCAACGGTGCATACTACAATCTCGGTTACTACGAATTTGCCGGTACCGAATCTACCGTATTCGGTGACCTCGCATCCGATATCTCTTACTGGAATCAGGAGACCGGTCACTTTAACGATATATATTCTTTCACTCCGAGTGAGACATCGGTTATACTTCTGGATGTGTGGGAATACGGTTATAAGGTTATCGACAACGCTACCCGTGTGATCGAAGGTGCAGAGAAACTCTATGCCGAAGCATCCGAAGATGACAAGGCTCTTCTCGACCGCTATATGGCGGAAGCATACGCTCTGCGTGCTTACGCATCGCTCAATCTTGTAAATATCTTCGCCCATCAGGTTAAGGTAGAAGGTCAAGACTTCTCCTCTATGCCCGGTATCGTAATCGTAAAGAGCGCCGTAGGTCAGGATCAGAAAGTATCACGCTCTACCATCGGTGAGACGTACGCATATATCGAGTCAGATCTTAACTCATCGCTACAGCACTTTGCTGCCGCCGAATTTGCACCCGAAGAAGATGTATACTTCACACCTAAGGCTGTAAAAGGTCTGCAGGCACGTGTATACCTCTATCAGGAGAAATGGCAGGATGCCTGCGATGCAGCCAAAGATGCACTTGAGTTAGGTAATATCTCATCACTGGTAAGCACACCCTCGGCTTATAAGGCTCTCTATAACGGAGGCGCAAGCAATACAGAATCATTCTTCTATCTCGCCATCAACAGCACCGATAACTGGAGCGCCAACTCAATGGGAACCCTCTGGTCATCATACGGCTATTCACCCAGCCCCTGGTTGCAGAGCATCATGGCCGACGACGATTGCCGTCGCGCAGTATGGGGATGGACAAGCGACAACCCGCAGATACCTAAATTTAACGGTGGTAAATTTACCGGTCTCAGCGGTAACCCGGCATTCGGTACCTGCTATCTCATCAATGCACCCGAAATGTATCTGATACAGGCAGAAGCCAAGGCAAAACTCGGTGATGCTGCAGGTGCGGCCACCGCACTCTACGAAGTAGCAAAGCGTAATCCCGCTATCGCCTCAGTAAGCGATCTCCCCGCAGATGCAGCCGGTGTACTCGCATTTATAAAAGATGAGCGCGCACGCGAACTCTTCCAGGAAGGTCTTCGTCTTTACGACCTGCGCCGCTGGGGTGGCAATGTAAATGTAAATGCCGACCAAGCGCCCAATATCTCATGGCTCATCAAAGATTACAATATCTCAGATGCAGTATATCCGATACCTGATAGCGAAATCAACACAGGTATGGGTGTGACTCAAAACGAAGGCTGGCTCTCAACCTTTCCCAGCATCTGATAAAATATACTGAGAAAATATAATCCGAAATCCGGGAGGCTGTATCGTATACCATTACGATACAGCCTCTCTCAATTAAGTAAATAATAATCATCATCGCGAGTTGACATGGTGTACTATTATTGCGAATTGTCGTAATAACTTTTTCACTTTTTTAGTTGTAAAATTTGGATATAAGAAATATTTGGCTTACCTTTGCAAAAGAAAAGGCATCGACTATAGATGTCGACCCCTAAATAATAAAACATCAGAAACGATTTAAGGAGGGGTGGGTGAGTGGCTGAAACCACCAGTTTGCTAAACTGACGTAGGAGCAATCCTACCACGGGTTCGAATCCCGTCCCCTCCGCTACAATTGAAACCCGAGCCCAAAAGGTTCGGGTTTTCTTCTTTTATAACGATACCGACTTATTATAACGATACCGACCCAACCCCTCCGAATCTATAAAATGAAATCCCTTACCATTCTCACCCCGGCCTATAAAGAGGCGCGAAATCTGCCACGGCTTGCTGCAGAGATAGACTCCCTTATCCGTACCCGGCTCGCCCCTGAAGGATATAGTGTCAGACTGCTCATTGTCAATGACGGTTCGCCCGATGATACGGCTGAGGTGCTTGCAGACCTCGCCGGGAAATACCCCTTTATCGATTACATAAATCTATCACGCAATTTCGGTAAGGAAAACGCGCTGTTGGCCGGTATCGATAATGCCGACGGTGATGCCGTAATCATCATGGACTCGGATCTGCAACACCCCGTAGATACCATCCCCGAAATGGTGAAATATTGGGAGGAAGGGTACGATGATGTATATGGCAGCCGTAAGAATCGGGGCAAAGAATCGTGGTTGCGCTGCAAACTCTCACTGGCTTACTACAACCTGTTGCAACGTTCTACCTCTCAAGAGATACTACCTAATGTTGGCGACTTCCGTCTGCTCGACAGGAAATGTATCGAAGTGTTGCGACAACTACGTGAGACACAGAGATATAACAAAGGTCTCTTCGCATGGATAGGATTTAAGAAAAAGGGGGTGCCTTACTCTACCGCTGAGCGGGCGGAAGGGGAATCATCATTTAATCTCCGTAGACTACTGAGCCTGAGCCTCGAAGGTATATCGAGTACTACTACAGCACCCTTGAGGTTTGCTACATGGATGGGGATAATAGTCTCATTCATAGCATTTTTATATCTTGTATTCGTCTTAACCAAGACTATAATATGGGGCGAACCGGTGCGAGGTTACCCCACACTACTCTGTGTAATACTCTTTTTAGGAGGGTGTCAACTCCTGGCAATCGGAATAATAGGGGAGTATATAGCCAGGATATTTGCCGAGACTAAACAGCGACCCCCCTACATAGTGCGCGACAAGCATATCCGATAGCGGTTTTCAATCAGCAGTATAGCAGTATAGCAGTATTCTAAGTGTATAAGATATGAGAAGGGAGACAAAAATAACGGAGACCATAATATTATGGGTGACAATAATATTTGGCGCCATAATATCAGGGTTAATCTATGCGGAGCGCCCATACGTACACGATGATCTGCAATACCTCCTCTCAAATACCGAATGGATCTCGACGCATCACCCTGCGTGGTTGCGGTGGCCCACTCATGTCATAGGGTGCTGGCTGGATCTCAACGGCCGGCTTGCTGACTCTACCAATATGCTCTGGATAGGAGCGATGCCCCCGGTAATATCCGGTTTTGCAGAGGCGCTGATGATGTTCGGTATGTATGCAGGGATGATGCTATGGCTCAGTAGATTAGGTTACGGTATCAATATACGGATACTTACTGCGGCACTGATGATGTTCGGACTCCCCTGGTGGGACGGTTACGGACTCTTTGTGGTTCATATCAATTATGTATGGGGGTCAACGATCCTACTAATTCTTCTCTACCTGATATTATGCAAACCGCCGCGTAAGCCGCAGCCAAGTATAGTTATGGCCATCCTTGCATTTATATGCGGTGCATGGCACGAAGCAATAGGCTTCCCCCTGCTATGCGCGCTCTGCATAGCACTCCCCTTTACCCCCGCTCTTCGCAACCGCTACACACTCCCTGTAGTAATCGCTGCAATAATGGGTGGAATATACAGTTTCACGTCACCGGCAGCGTGGGGACGACTCGATGCAGTAAGCCAATCTATACCTGACGACCCATTGATACCGCTGATACTCAAGACAGTACCCATACCACTCATACTACTGATAATACTGGTCATAAAATTAACCAGAAATCCCAAAAGATTATGGACTCTGCTCACCGACTCCGACAGCCTGATAGGGGTGATGAGTGCAATATCATTAATAAGTGCTGCGATGGCAATCTCAGCCGGGGTAGTAGGACGTAGCGGATGGTTTGCTCAACTCACGGGCTACATCGCCCTGTTGGCCCTGATAACACAGATCCGCAAGCAAAAAAATAAAAAAGAAGGAAGCAAAGAGATAGAAAAAGAGGGAGGAAACAGGTGGTACACGCTCCTGGCCGGTATAGTAGGAATATTGATATGTATGTTAATGATAACCCAGACAATAACCTACTATATATATCAGCGGCAATTTGATAAAGAAACCGAAAATATAATAAAGGCCTACTATACCTCAACCGACGGTATAGTCCATCATCCCCTCCCTACCTACAGCAACGCACCCGTGTGGCTGCTAAACCGCGCCCACCCCTTGCCCCCGGTCAACGAGCCCTGGAACCGCGAACAATTACAGCGCGCCTACCGCTACTCTCACCCGCAAGCCGCTTCCGGACAGGCTCCTGCATCGGCCTTCTCTACCGCTCCGGCACCGGCTTCCTCTACTGCTACAGCGCCGGCTGTCTCTTATAAAAATCTTAAC
>CAMWNR010000097.1 GCA_947175665.1 uncultured Porphyromonadaceae bacterium | reverse complement strand
CCACCATCACCGTTATTGCAAAACGCCCTGATAATTCAAATCCGTCTCGACCCATATCGTATGCTTCCTGCTGGTCTGAAGGTTCGAGCGCCGGCATAAGGGCGAAATCAGCATAAAATCTGGAGTCTTGCTCATTTTGAGAAGAGTGCATTGACGGGTCATCGGCCGCAATCACCAGCAATCCGCCGTTTGCTCCGGTCATAGCGGAGTTGACAAAGGCATCGGCCGCCACATTCATCCCTACATGCTTCATCGATACGATTGCGCGTTTACCGCAATATGACATACCGAGCGCCTCTTCGACGGCTGTCTTTTCGTTGCTGCTCCAATGTGAATGTATTTTACGCTCTTTTGCTATATCATTCCCCTGCACAAATTCCAGAATCTCAGTCGACGGTGTACCGGGATAGGCATACGCACCGGATAGACCGGCATTGATGGCACCGAGAGCCAGAGCCTCGTCACCCAACAGTAATTTTTTCGTTTTCATGAATTTTATTTCGACTCCGCTTCATCACCGATATTGCGGTTACTGCGGGGTCCTTAGAGTTTAAGGTTATTAGTTTTTATTAACGCAAATATAAGGGTTTTAATCGTTATTTAAAAAATTAATGCATTTTTTTTGCGTTGAAATTATAAGGCTCTTGATTTTTTTATTAATTTAGCGCAACAAACCTTTCGATTATATTTGTGTCCTAAGGTAGAGGATAGTGACTTTTTTATCCATTACTGTCCATAAAAATAATTTTGATAATAATTTAACATCATTATATATGTTTAAGAAGTTTTTTTTAGCAGCCTGTGTGGCTCTCTCGGCTTTTACCGCTTCTGCGGCATTGCCGTCTGTGACTCTTCAGGATATCAATGGCAATAACGTTGATACCGCGGCTCTCTCTAACGATGGTAAACCTTTTGTCATTTCTTTCTTCGCCACTTGGTGCAAACCTTGTCTTCGCGAACTGAAGGCAATCAATAATGTGTTGCCTGACTGGGAAGATGAAACCGGAGTGAAGATTGTAGCCGTAAGCATTGATGAGGCTCAGAATGCTCAGAAAGTCAAACCTCTTATCGAGGGTAAAGGGTGGACTGATTATACCGTCTTGCTCGATCCGTCGGGAGAGTTTAAGCGCCAGTTGGGTGTTAATGATATTCCCCACGTATTTGTAGTAGACGGCAACGGTAATATCGTGTGGAACCACCAGGGTTACGTTGACGGCGGTGAGGCAGATATTCTCGAAGCGGTTAAGAACGCTGCAAAGTAATTAATTTTGATTTTTAACCGCACGGATGTATGATCCGACACATTTATAAAATGGATTATTTGTGAAGTCATTTTATAATCCATCATTTATGAGACTTAACTGGATGTATGGCAATACCTTTAAGGGCGTTGTCATACATTTCCCGTAAATTAATATCCCTCTTTTTTAGGATTATCCCCACTCTCTGCCTTATATCATTTTTACCACTTAACTTATTTAACTGATGAAACTTAACAATATCATGACCAACATATCTTTTCGCGCTGCGATACCATTGCTTTTTGCGGCTATCGCATTGCCTGCTTCGGCCGCTAACAACGAAGGCTCCGAGGCGGATTCCGTATCCCTTGTACCCCGCACATATATGGGGGAGCAAGTTATTGTACCGACCACTTCCACTGACTATACTCCTAAAAATCCGAGTTGGTGGAGCCGCGTAAGAGCCACCGGTAGCCTGCAGACCGAGTTTATGGTTCCTGTCAAGGATGCCGCGCTCGACACCGAGGCTAAAAAGTATGCCGGTGACGTGCTTAACAATACTTATTTTGACTTTACTTTAAATGCTCCCTATATATCCGCCGGTGCTCGTTTTCAATTTACCAAATGGCCTTTGCCGGGTTTTGTAGATCAGTTCCGAGGATGGGGTGTACCTTATTTCTGGGCTACCGGTAAATATAAATGGTTTCAGATTACCGCAGGTGATTTTTATGAACAGTTCGGTTCGGGTCTGATACTCCGCACTTATCAGGAAAGAGCACTCGGTGTCGATGGTGCTCTGCGGGGCGGCAGACTTAAAATCAATCCCTGCAATGGTGTTTATCTCACCGGTTTGGTTGGTAAACAGCGATATTTCTGGACCCATAACCCCGACCTGATCTGGGGCGCTGACGCCGAATGGAGTTTTAACGAGACTTTCCCAAAAGCATTTGGTGGTGATTATGGATTATCGGCAGGTTTCTCATACGTAGGGAAAAAGGATAGTTTCGCAAAAGATTCAGAGGGTATGGTGATGGTCAGCAATCCTAACGGTCTCCCGGAGGGTAATTATGCTGTTAACTTCCCCAATACCGTCGCAGCATTTGACGGCCGTATCAATGCCCGACTTAAAGATTTTAACGTATTGGCCGAATTTGCTACTAAAAACAATGATCCTAACGGTGTAAACCGATATATATTCAAGCGTGGCCATGCCGAGTTGCTCTCTCTCTCTTATGCCGCCAAAGGATTCAGCACCTTCATACAGGCTAAACGTAGCGAAAATATGGCTTATATGTCTGATCAGGAACAGAATGGCGTAGACGGCAACGGTTTCATTAATCACATGCCCGCCTTTACCAATACTCAGACTTATACTCTGGCCGCCTTATACCCATATTCCACCAACCTTTATGGCGAGTGGGCGTTTCAGGCTGAAATGCGCTACAATTTCAAACGCCGCACTCCCCTCGGCGGTAAATATGGCACTAATGTGAAGTTGTCGGCTTCTTACATATCTACTTTATATAATGATGCCCCACTCGGCCCGGGCGTATACACCGCTACAACTCCTGAAGAACTTACTGCCTTGAAGCGTGATCTTTACGGCCAAAGCGGATTTGGTGCACCATTCTGGAAAATCGGTGGACTACTCTATGCTGATTTAAACTTCGAACTTAATAAAAAGGTAACTAAAAATCTTGAGTTTACACTCTTTTACCTCTTCCAGAAACTTGATTACGATAAAATCTTCGGCAATCATGAAGTCGGTATGGTTACAGCCAATACATTCATACTCGAAGGTCAATGGAAGATGGCAAAAAAGGCTCAACTCCGCTGGGAACTGCAGTACCTAACTACAAAGCAGGATAAGGGCGACTGGATGGCCGGACTTATTGAGGTGTCTTTTGCCCCGCATTGGATGATTACTCTTACCGATACTTACAATAATGGTAACCCCCACGGTGAGAAACTTAATTACTACAGCGCTATGGTGACTTATAATTACCGCGCCAACCGTTTCTCTCTCTCTTTCGGACGTAACCGCGAGGGCTTCAACTGCTCGGGTGGTGTATGCCGATGGGTACCCGCTACCAAGGGCTTCTCTTTTACTTATAATTACACTTTCTAATTTTACCACAGCATGACTAAGTTAAATTTTAATATATTAGCCGCAGTCTTAATCGGTTCTGCTTCTCTCCTCATCGCTTGTGATAATATCGCTGATGATGATCGCCTCAACGAACTCCCCAAGCAGGAAATCAAACGTAATGTCCTTATCCAGGAGTTTACAGGTCAGCGTTGCCCTAACTGCCCTGAAGGCGCCGCTATGGTAAGCGATATAATCGCTGATAATCCGGAAGGTAGTGTGGTGGCAGTTTCTCTTCACCCATCCGGTACAAACTTCACTCGCCCTCTCGGCGGCCTTAACCTTACATCTGCTACAGCCACAGCATATTATAATTATTACAGACCTACCGGGTTTCCTGCTGCTGTAATTGATGGTGACACCCCTGCTACCAATATCGCTACATGGAGCGCAAAAGTATACAACGAATTATCTACCAATTCTCCGGTGGATATTGAGATAGATGCACGCTTCTCTACTGAAGACCGTAAACTCTCGGTAGGATATTCTCTGATGATGCTTGAAACTCTTAATGCCCCGGCTACTATCAACTTATGGGTTGTAGAGAGTGGAATCATCGGCCCGCAGTATACCAACGGCCCGCAGAATCCTACATATTCTCATAACCACGTGCTCCGCGGTTCTCTCACCGGTGACTGGGGTGTTTCGCTTGGCAACAGTTTCAGTTTTGCCGATAATTTGCAGGGAAGTTATGAAATGGAACTCCCCGCAGAATGGGTAGCAGATAACTGCCATATCGTAGCATTCCTCCAAAATCCGGATTCTAAATTCGTTTATCAGGTGGTTGAGGCCCATATTAACAATGTGGAGTGACGGTCCTCTAATAATTAGATTATTTTGATTAATTAAGATCCCAATATCATAACTAAATCATGAAAAGATTCTTTCTTTCATTCTCATTGATGATCATCAGCCTTTGCGCATTGGCCGCAGATGCTGTAAACTGGACCATCACTCTGGTTGATGACAAAACAGATCATCCTTCTGTAAAGATTGAGGCAAAAATCAATCCCGGTTATCACCTCTATGCTGTGGATAACCCTGCCGGCGGTTCGATGCCTCTTAAATTCTATTTTGATGCCAAGGGGTGTAAAGCCATTGGTACCCCGGTAGCCAATAAGAAGTACACTACCGAGTATGACGACATCTTTGAGGTCGATCAGCACTTCTACGATGGTAGTGTTGTATTCACTCAGAAACTGAAACCGACATCTAAAGATTTCAGCGTAAATGTTGAGATTCAAGGTCAGGCTTGCGATGATCACGGTTGTGTTCAGGTAGGTACTGCCAAAATGCTTAAAGGTACTTTCCCCGAGGCTGATCCCAAAAGTAATGAAGCCGATGCCGAAGAGGTTGCCGCTCTCACCGAAATGACAGATTCGCTGCAGGCCTCCGAACCTTTCATGACTCCCGAGGCTAATCTTTCAGGAGTAGAAGCCGACAAGTCCTGGTGGGATAACGTAGAGGCTGAGTTAAATGTATTTGAAGATAACCCCGAGCAGCAGAGCCGCTCGCTTTGGTATATATTCATTGCCGGCTTTATCGGTGGTCTTATCGCTCTGGTGACCCCTTGCGTTTGGCCTATGATACCGATGACAGTGTCTTTCTTCCTTAAGCAGAACAAGAGTCGCTCTAAATCTATCGGCACCGCAGCCATCTATGGTGGTTCTATCATCGTGATTTATGTAGTCCTTGGTCTTGCAGTTACTATTATCTTCGGTGCATCCGCCCTCAACGAACTCGCTACCTCAGCAGTATTCAACATCATATTCTTCCTCCTTCTGGTCCTCTTCGCCATATCATTTATGGGTGGTTTCGAACTGACTCTCCCCGCTTCCTGGACCAATAAGATGGACTCTAAGGTTGACACTACTACAGGTCTGCTCTCTATCTTCTTTATGGCCTTTACTCTTGTATTGGTTTCATTCTCCTGCACAGGTCCTATTATCGGCACTCTCCTTGTAGAAGCCGCTGCGACCAGCAACTTCATATCTCCGGCAATCGGAATGTTCGGTTTTGCACTTGCTCTGGCTCTACCATTCACTATATTTGCCATGTTCCCCACTATGCTTAAGGCTATGCCCAAAAGCGGTGGATGGATGAATACTGTAAAGGTTGTACTTGGCTTCCTCGAACTCGCGCTCTCGCTCAAGTTCCTCTCTGTGGCTGACCTCGCTTACGGCTGGAGAATACTCGACCGTGAGGTTTTTGTAGCACTGTGGATTGTGATCTTCTTCCTGCTGGGTGTTTACCTGCTTGGCAAACTCAGATTCCCGCACGATGACGAAGTTGAAAAGTGCGGTGTAGGCCGATTCATGCTTGCATGCATATCTTTCGCATTTGCAGTGTATATGCTTCCCGGTCTCTGGGGTGCACCTCTTAAGAGCATTTCCGCTTTCTCTCCCCCCATCTCTACTCAGGATTTCTCTCTTTACGAGGGAGACGTTCATGCTCAGGTTGATGACTTCGAAGAGGGTATGAGACTCGCACAACAACTCAATAAGCCCGTGCTCCTCGACTTCTCGGGATATGGATGCGTTAACTGTCGTAAAATGGAGGCTGCCGTATGGACCGATCCGGAAGTCAAGGCATCAATCGACAATGACTACATTCTCGTGACTTTGATGGTAGATGAGAAAAAGGAACTTCCCGCTCCTATCAAGATCACCGAAAAAGATGGCACTCAGCGCACCCTGCGCACTTATGGCGACAAATGGTCTTATCTGCAGCGTTCTAAATTTGGTGCCAATGCTCAGCCTTTCCATGTAATCGTTGACAAAAACGCCAAACCCCTCGCTCCGGCATTCGTGTATAAAGAGGATATTCCGGGTTATAAGGCATTCCTCGAACAAGGTAAAACCAATTTCGAGAAATCCAAATAATTCTCCTCAGACATAAACTCACCAAATATCAATGGCCGCTATCCCCCTCGGGTAGTGGCCATTTTTTATACTTAACGTTGGTTTGTGGCCGATAGGTTTCATAAAACCTCTTCAATAATAATCGATATTATCCGTTTAGTATGTATGAGAAGACGCAGTTTATATTTTGCCTTGACAGCCGGTATAATCGGTATTACGCCCGCTTTTGCCTCACATTCTAATCAGAATTATAACGAGCCATCTCCTTCTTACGAAGTAATGTTAGATTCATGCGATTACTATCTTAACCGCATGAAATGGGACGATGCAGAGCGATCTATACGTACCTGTCTGCGGATGCAGCCTGCAAGCCCTCTTAACACTCTTCTTTTCTATAATCTCGGCATGGCTCAGTTTAATAATTATAAACCTAATAAGGCCGAAGAGTCTTTTTCGCTCGCTATAGTAAGAGATGAATTAAATCCCAAATATCTTCTCGCCCGCTCTCGTGCCAGAATACACCTGATTAAATTATCAGAGGCCGAAGAGGATGTAGATGCAGTTCTCGCTGTCGACTCACTCAACACTGAGGCTTTATATACCAAGGCTCTCGTTTCACGCCTGCTCAACCATCCCGAAAAGGCCGAACCATATCTTAATAAACTACTCCACCTCGATACCTCGGATGTAAACGCCCGTATATCACTCTCTGAGATACTGATAGGTAAAGGAGAATTCAAATCCGCTTATGATATGCTTAAAGATTATTACTCCAATGACAGCGAGGTTGATGCCGACCTGCGCTTTAATCGCATGCTCTCTCTCCTTTATATGGAAAATGATGAAATGCTGACCGATGAAATTCGTGCCGGTATAGCAGCCTATCCACGCGAAGGGAGATTCTATATGATCCGCGCCGCACTCGAAAGAAGACGCTTTCAAAACCAAGATGCCGAAGTCGACAAAAAACGAGCCCTGGAATTCGGAGTATCACCGGAGGCCTTATCACGCTTCCTCGCCTTCTAATGAATCCCCCAATCAAGTTTAATCAAGCCTAACCCAGTTATATCATCCTAATCCAGTTATATCAGGTTTAATCAGGCTAAATCAGGTTTAATCAAGATTAATCAAGATTAATACATATTTTTCACACCCTCCCTGATATAGTTCCCCCATTACCAGTAGTCCAAAAAATTTTTACAAGTTTGAGAAATCTCACCATTATACTGAATCTCAAAATCTTGACGAATCAGCCATAAATTATTAAATAAAAAAGTTGTATTTATCCTTTTTTTGCCACACTTTTTTTGCTAACTTTGTAGTCCCGGACTTGAAACAAGACCCGGGGCTTTTTATCAGTATAATCTTTCTCAATCAGTGAAATCAATCATCTCACATATCGAATATCTTCTGCAACGCTCTGACTGCCTGATTCTTCCGGGCATTGGTGCGCTGATAGCAGAATATATCCCTGCTCGAATTGATGAGCAG
>CAMWNR010000096.1 GCA_947175665.1 uncultured Porphyromonadaceae bacterium | reverse complement strand
CGGGCAACAGGTGGAGGTTACAGTCATAGAAGTCGATCCCGACCGCCGACGAATAGCGTTATCCTTGATTTAGATTACCCGTATGCGATATGGCTAACCCGGGGGAGGATTTAAGAGCCGAATCATCACCAAAATAACATAAATAGTAGAAAACCATTTTAACATTGTGATTGTTAATTTAACAGTTAAACTATAATTTATTCATTATGAAAATATATACTGAAGTACTCGGCAATATCCATACATCTCCCGAATGGAATGAAAAAATGAACGGTGTGGAAGTTGATGAAATTTTTCTCGATCAATGGACTGCCCAGAAATCAAGATTTCTCGCTAAAGGTGTTTCCGGTGCAGAATATCCGGTAGCACTCACGAGAGGAACCCACATTGTAGATGGTGATGTTATCGAATTTGATCCGCAGAGCGGTAAAGGAGTTGTAGTAAGACTCGAATTAAATCCGGTTCTTGTCGTGGATCTGGAAGGTATTGCCGATAAGGATCATGATACTATAATACGCATAGCACTTGAACTCGGACATGCCATAGGCAATCAGCACTGGCCGGCAGTAGTGAAAGGCACCAAGGTATATGTACCTCTTACTGTAGATAAGAAGGTTATGCTGAGTGTACTTGAAACTCATCACATACCCGGTATAAAATTTGAATTTGAAAAGGGACTTGATGTCATCCCGTATCTGGCACCTCATGAGACACGCCGACTATTTGGCGGTGCAGGTCATGAAAGCCACTCGCACGAGCATCCGCATGATCATCATCACCCGCATGTACACACCCATGACCATGCCGATCACCATCATGATGAGCATGGAGCGGAATCTGATTCAATACACTAAATCACTACCCAAAAATCTTATCAGATGAATATTACGGAAATCATGCGTCTGCTCCAATTTACAGACTCAACCTTTCCCGTAGGCACATTCTCTTTCTCTAACGGTCTGGAGACAGCCGGATTTGAAAATATGGTCTACGATAAAGATACTCTTCATGACTTTGTAAAATCGCAGGCATGGCAAGCCACCTTTACCGATGGCATCGCTGCGTTATGTACTCATCGTGCTTTTCTGGCCGGTGATTACAAGAAAATCCTTGAGGCTGATAATACTCTGATTCTATGCAAGATGAATGATGAGGCACGCCAGATGCTTAAACGTATGGGTAAAAAACTCGGCGAACTCGCTATAAGACTTTTCGATACCGATATAGCAAAAAATTGGCTCGAAGATATTAAAGCGGGCAACACGCCGGGCACATACCCTGTAGCGCAAGGTATCGCTTTTGCCGCAGCCGGAATATCTGAAAAGGATCTCTTCTGTTCTCATCAATATGGCGTAGTCAATATGGTTCTTTCGGCTGCGTTAAGATGCATCAGGGTTTCTCACTACGATGCGCAGGAAATACTTTACTCTATGAGCGCAGAAGTAGAGGATCTTTACAATCAGGTTAAAGATATGAAGATAGGGGAGATGCACGCATTTTTTCCGGAACTTGATATTCTCGCATCACTACACGAAAAGGGTAATATGCGAATGTTTATGAATTAATGTAATATAGAAACTTAACTGTAATAAAATGAGCCAGACTTGTAGAATCGGTATTGGTGGTCCGGTAGGATCAGGCAAAACCGCCCTTATTGAAGCAATCACTCCTCGCCTCCTCGAATTAGGACAAAATGTCCTGATCATCACCAATGATATCGTGACCACCGAAGACGCCAAGCATGTGCGTAAAACACTTAAAGGTATTTTGGTTGAGGATAAAATTATAGGTGTAGAGACCGGTGCATGTCCTCACACTGCTGTCAGAGAAGACCCCTCGATGAATATTGCCGCTGTGGAGGAAATGGAAGAAAAATTTCCCGATACCGATATCGTGCTCATCGAGTCGGGTGGTGATAACCTTACCCTCACATTCAGCCCCGCACTGGTAGATTTCTTCATTTATGTTATCGATGTGGCGGCCGGTGATAAAATTCCTCGTAAAGACGGCCCCGGTATCTCGCAGAGTGATATTCTCGTTATCAACAAAACAGACCTTGCGCCATACGTACATGCCGATCTTAGCGTTATGGATCACGACTCTAAGTTGATGCGTCCGGGTAAACCTTTCGTATTTACCAACTGCATGACAGGCGAGGGTATTAACGAA
This sequence comes from uncultured Porphyromonadaceae bacterium, assembly GCA_947175665.1. GTDB lineage: Bacteria > Bacteroidota > Bacteroidia > Bacteroidales > Muribaculaceae > Lepagella. The sequence continues at coordinate 5,724 of CAMWNR010000096.1, read as the reverse complement.
CTTGTCGATCTCATCTTTAAGATGGCTCTTTTCGACAAGACCCAGAAATAACTCTATAATAATATTTTACCAAGCGATTCTTATCATGGCATTTGATTACCAACTTAATGAGACTACATCGAGTTCATCCAAGATTCCTGAAGTTGATTTCTCGCATGCTCCGGAAATGGAGCCCTATCTTGATGAGCCCCAGGCCATGTATGTAGGAGCCCCGGGTAAGCACGGTTACCTTCGACTCGGATTTGAAATAGATCCAAGAGGCAAATGTATCCTCCGTGATTTAGACCGTCGCGCCCCCCTTATAGTACAGCAGGCTCTATATTTTGATAAAGAGATGCCGGAAATGCCATGCGTCTACATTCTCTCTTCCGGAGGGCCTAATGTAGAGGGAGACCGATACCAACAGGACTTCTATCTCAAGAAAGATGCCTTTGCATTTATCACCACCGGTGCCGCGACAAAACTTGCGGAAATGACTCACAACTATTCCGGACTGGTACAGAACATCACTCTTGAAGAGGGAGCCTATCTTGAATTTATGCCCGAACCGGTATATCCGTGCAAGCATACACGCTTCATCTCCGACACTTCTATTAATATTCACCCTACCGCAACATTATTTTACTCCGAAATATTTATGGGAGGTAGAAAGTATTATGCCGAAGGTGAACTTTTTGAGTATGATATCCTATCCGTATGTAGCCATGCTGAGCGGCCTGATGGCAAACCTCTGTTCAGAGAGAAGTTCATCATTGATCCCAAATTACGCAATCCTCGTCAACTTGGCATTATGGGCAATTACGATGTGTTTGCCAATGTGATAGTAATGACTCCCAAAGAAGAAGCCGATAAAATATACGATCTGATAACGCCTTTTATTAACCGCGATAACAAAACGGCCTGTGGCATTACCCACCTGCCGAATGATTCAGGTCTGCTGTTTAAAGTTCTCGGCATGGAACCCGGTCCTGTAAAAGCAATCGTAAGAGATTTTCTCGACAAGGTCAGAAGGGTTGTTAAGAACCGTGCTCTCCCCGAAGAATTCCCCTGGAGATAATAACACCAATACTTCCAAATATATCAGAAAAAATGTGTGCAATAAATAAATATTGCACACATTTTTTATACTTATACCCTCAAAAGAGAATTTTATACTTACCCTCAAAAGAGAAGAGGTTGTATCTAATTGAATAGACACAACCTCTTGCTTTTTATATTACAGCAGTTATGGTTTAATCAGGCATCAGCACCGACTTTCTTACCATAGAAGCGGGTGACTACGGCACCTATGGCCATTACAACCGCTGATACAGACAGTACTAACACACCGCCACCATAATTTAATAATACGGGTATTATAAATACGGCCAACACAGCCCCGGCCTTACCTATAGCAGCGGCAATACCTGTACCTTGGCCTCTTACCTCAACCGGATAAACCTTGGGAGGCAAAAGATATGTTACAAGGTGAGGTCCGATATTCAGAAACAGTTCGAATGCCATAAAACTGACAAGTGATATCCACTTTGGCCATCCGAAATGATAGGAAAATAGCAATACCAGAAGTGACAGGCAGCAGGCCCAGAAACTTATAGTCTGCAGATGCGCCTCACGCACCTTCTTTTGAGCCAACCATATACCGATTAGAAAGCCGGGGAGGATAAGACAAGAGATCCATAGCGTGGTTTTTACTGATTGTGCCACATGTGCAATAGCCGATGCACCGGCAACCTCTTTTTCTATTCCTAAAGCCATTACAAGTATCGGAATAAATACGCCTATGCCATACACCCCGAGTCCTTCGCAAGCCCAGGGTACACCGGTGAGCATAACCCGATTCTTAAATTTCTTGGCAAACTGAAAGAATGACAGTTTCTGATCCGCATTAGCATGTTGCGGTTCCTGCATCATTTCCGGAGACATAGACACGTTATTGCCGAGGAATTTGTGCAGAACTGATACGGCCTTCTCTTTCTCCCCATGATCGTAGAGCCATTTAGGACTCTCAAAGAAATATATGCGTGTTATAATCATGAGCGCACCTATTCCGACCACTATCCACATAAGATCAGGCCACGCTGTGGCTTTATCGAGATCCAATACCATCCAGAAGCATAATGCCGCACCAAAAATATTGCCGAATGCCGCACCGGTCTTACACATGCCGAGCATAACAAGTTTCCAGCGATCGGGTACCAGCACCGATACGTAATCCGAGTCAAGAGAGTATTCTCCACCTATACCGAAGCCTATCATAAATAATGAGACTACAAGTACCCACACGTTAGGCACAAATATAGCCAGCAAGGCAAATCCGGTAATCAGAACCGGACATAGGCGAAAGAATGACAGGTAACCATATCTGTCGCTGAGATTTCCGAAAACTACTGATCCCACCATTATACCGATAAGGTCTGCCGCTCCTATCAATCCCTGCATGGCCGATGATAAATTATTATTGGTGGCAATAAGTATCATCGGGATGATTACACCTGCGATTGTGGCTACAGCAGTACCTACCAGTTGGCCGAGTCCGGTGACTATAGTTATCCACCAATGCCTCCACGTCAGCGGCATATCGGCTGAATTATATTGGGGTTGAGACAAAGTTGCCATACTTACTTAGGAGCAAAAATTTTATATTGCGGAAGAAGGAAAAGCCATGTACCGATACAGAAGGGGCCGGTCAATGTAGCCAGGCCGAGCGGTGCGAATGCAGCATTCATACCTGCCTGGATAAATACGGTTGCCGCGATTCCGAGCAGAGCCCATATCCAAGTTTTCCAGTTATCGGAGTTGCAGAATGTAGCACCTAACGCTATGCCGGTAAGTACTGCTGAAAATCCGTATAGACCTTCCGCAATATCAGCAGCGGGACCTTGCCACAAAATAATAATAAGCAGTGATTCTGCCGAAGCAATTGCTGCCCATAATGCCGCTCTCCACGAGCATAAAGCAAGACCTACGAGGAAACAGATACCTGTAACCCAAGAGTTAATCAAAAATACCTGAGAGATACCCTTAAGCCAATATATCACCAGACTGCCGAATCCGAGATCAAGATGGCCGAGTGTCTCCTGCGCCATTGCCGGCACTGACTCGAAAGCAGGTGCCATACCGTGCATATATCGCGCTGCAAGCAGGAAAAACCAAGTACTCAGCACAAACGGGAATGTAAAAGAACTCACACCCCATTTACCCATAATATTATTCAATCCCGTACGCACCCAGGTGGTCATAGCAGCACAAAGCACTAACGCTATCCACATCCATACACTGTTTTCCATAAATGTAGGGAAAGCACATCCTACCAGGACTCCGTTGAAGCCCCATAACCCTTGAGCGCCGTTATCATCCGGAAGATCAAGAAAGTAACCTGTCAACGTTGACACTACTACGCCGACTAAGGCACCCCATGCCACAATGCCAAAACCTTCCTGGTAAGCACCCCAGAAAATTCCGATAAAGAAGAGCAAGCCGGTCCACATTGAGTCTTGAAACATAACCTGTCCGACTCCCCGTAATACGGTACGCGGAAATTCTTTTAGCGGTACCGATTGAGATAAAGAATTGTTATTTCCCATAGTAATATGATTGTAAATTATTTCTTATATAGCAACAGAAACAGACTGTATATGACAATAAAAGGTTGTCTATTCACAATTATTAAAACATTTTAAGTTTTGGTTATGTTCACATTCTCATACCTCTAAGATTCCCTATCCTTCAATTCATGACTACAAGAATTTGTGACTCTCAATTGAACTATATAAGTTTTAGTTATGTTAAAAATATTAAATAAACAGTTTATAATTTTAGAAAACTATTGAATTATGCACATGGCCGATGCGCTGGTCAGCACCCCTGTAGCATTGACTGCAGGAGTCGCGGCTACTACACTTCTTGCGATTGCAGGTTATAAGGTAAATAAAGAAAAAGGTGTCAACTCCCGAATAATACCTCTGATGGGTATTTTGGGAGCGTTTGTTTTTGCAGCCCAAATGGTCAACTTTACCATTCCGGGTACCGGTTCGTCGGGGCATATCATCGGAGGCATATTGCTTGCAGCCTTTTTAGGACCCTGGGCCGCTTTTCTCACTCTTACCTCCGTGTTAATAATACAATGCCTTATATTTGCCGATGGCGGCCTATTTGCCTTGGGATGCAATATTATTAATATGGCCGCCATGTCTACGCTGGTTGCATATCCTTTGATATTCCGCCCCATTACGGCACATCATCATTCTACAGGTGCGATTATTACTGCATCTTTACTTGCTTCTATAATAGGTATAGAGTTAGGTGCATGCGCAGTAACACTCGAAACAGAGTTATCGGGAATTACAGCATTGCCGGCATCATCTTTCCTCGCTTTGATGACGGGCATCCACCTTGCGATCGGAGTAGGTGAGGGTTTGGCTACCGCCGCTATCTTAGTATTTGTACTTAAATCAAGACCGGATCTTCTCGCTACCGAAAATTCTGTAGGTGCGACCTCAGGAAAAAGTCTTAAAAAAATACTAATCGGATTCTCTGTCGCAACATTGGTAATTGCCGGAGGATTGGCATTTATGGCATCTGAATATCCTGACGGTCTGGAATGGAGTATCAGTAAACTTACCGGCAATACCGAACTTGAATCAACCTCATCAGGAGTAATAACATCTCTTGAGAAGATTCAGACCACTACTTCCATAATGCCTGATTATGACAGCAATCTATCCGGCATATTAGGAGCGTTGATGGTTATAATATTAGTCTGGAGCGTTTGCTCTCTGCTTACTCGCAAAAGAAGCACAAGTCGTAAATCTCAACGTTAAGAGATAATGACAAAACTCGAAAAGGTATATCTGAAACTCTCAGATCCTGCGTGTGACAGTGATATTGACTCCGCATTTGATGTTCGGAGCAATATCATTGTCTCCTTCTTATTCTTAGGATTGATGCTCAGTGTACCTCTTGGCCGATTGTCAGCGATAATATGGTTTGCCTTGTATCCAATAATCGCATCGACTATTCAGGGTATAAGTTTTGGCAAGATCTTCCGTAATTCTCTCTTTATAACACCGCTATTGGTATTGATCGGGATTTTTAACCCTATTTTAGATAAGAATGTCTGTTTTACGATATATGGTATCAATATAAGTTATGGTTGGATCTCGTTCTGCTCAATTATAATACGTGGATTACTCTCTGTGCAGGCTCTTCTTATTCTGATCGATGTGTCCGGTTTTATAAATTTATGCCGAGGTCTCCACCGGTTAGGCGTACCTGCATTTCTTACCGATCAACTCCTTTTTATACACCGATACCTTAGTGTCCTTGTTTACGAGGCTCTGACCATGCAGCGCGCACGCAGTGCAAGAGGATACGGTAAGAAGAGATACCCTGTTCGCGTATGGGGCGTAATGATCGGCCAACTCTTTATACGCGCAATTGACAGAGCGGAAAAAATTAACAGAGCCATGATAGCCAGAGGATTCAGTGGCACCTTACCTCCTGAATACAGAAAATCAGTAAAAATGAGACCGGCTGATTATATATTTATTATCGTATCAGCAGCGATACTGATTGTACTAAGATTTTATAATCTATCTGATATTTTTATCAGTCATTAATAACACCGGTTTAAGTAAGTAATGAAAATTAAGTTTAATTACACCAGATATTCTTTCACTACTTGCTTTCATAATATCGTTTAATTTTCATTACTTACTTATGAGT
>CAMWNR010000095.1 GCA_947175665.1 uncultured Porphyromonadaceae bacterium | reverse complement strand
GATATCTATCTCTCGGATGCAGTACCTACACTTGATATACTCTCTACCACCCCTGTATACTCAGTATCAGGTCTTGGTCAGTTCCAGTCAAATACCGCAGTTCTTCCTGATGGAAGCAAAGGCCGTTACCTCGTATTCCAAGGTACTGATGCTACCAATTGGGGCTGGGGCGTAAAAATCCGTTCAATATCTGCTACTGCTCCTCAGAAAGCGGAGTTGGGTAGTGTGAGTGTTAATCCTCAGATTGTGCAACTTAATGAAGCAGCCGACCTTTCAATTGTTGCCAAAGATCAGTTAGGTGTTGATATTAATTCATCCGCCTATACAGTAACTGTATCTGATAACGCTACTTACAGCGATGGAAAACTTACTGTTAATTCAGGTACATCTGCTGTAGTGACAGTAACTATGGATGGCAAGAGCATCTCCAATACAGTATATGTAGCAGTTGCTCCCGAAATGCCTAATGCCGCTGATATTAAAACTCCGATCTTTACAAATACGGTAGTCGATGACAATGCTACTGCAGGCTGGGAAACAGCATATAACGGTGGTGCTACAAATCTCGGCGTATTTACTTTTGCCAACGGTGAGGTAGCGCAAGGTTTTGCTGACACACGTTGTGTATTCTTCCACAACTCTGTTACTACCGGTGGCTGGAACGGAAATATCGATCCCGTAGCCAACGGTTATCGTACTCTTTGTCTTGACATTTTCGGTACTGAAAATGTAGAGGGAACAATCGAGTTCGAAGGCGTTACAGGCGGTGAGGGTGTTGTTGCCACCAACCCCTTCACTCTCGAAGCAGTCAAATGGAATCATGTAGTTGTAAACGTAGCAGGTGCTTCAAAACTCAACAACATGTCTATCCGCTTTAATGAGAGCAATGCTTCTACAATCCTTCTTGCAAATATTTACTTTACTCCCGCATACGTAGCAGGTGACGAAACAGCACCTGTGTTAGGTGAAGTTAAGGCTACTGCCGCAATGACTTCTGTAGAACTCGAACTCACCGCTACTGATGATCTCAGCGCTGACGTTTACTATTCAATCAAAGTAGGTGACAAGACTTATTCTACTTCAGGTGCATCAGGCGCAATAGTAAACTATACCGTAAGCGGTCTTGATTCAAATACCGAATATACTATTAGTGTTACTGCAAATGATGGTAAGAATGTATCAGAAGCAAAAGAGGTAACTGTCAAGACTCTCGGCTTGCCCGATGCTCCTCAACCCGATCTCACAGACCTTAAGGTTGTGAATATCTTCTGTCCTGCTATCAATGCTGACGCTGTTCCGGCATTCAGCAACTGGGGTGCTACATCATCAATGGCAGTTGAAACTTCCGACAATGGTCAGAAAGTGCTCGCATTCAATAATTATCAGTGGGGTGGACTTGACTACCTTAACCTCAACGTTGATGGTATGACTACCCTCCATATCGCAATCTACAGCGACCTCTCAGGCAGCATCAAGATCGCTCCCGTATGGTCGGACGCTAACGGTGCTGAAACTCCCGGTAAGTTCCTCGACGTAGTAGGTGGTCAATGGAATAGTTATGAAATCGCACTCAAAGACTTCGGTTATCCCGATTATGGCACAACTGTAGGTCAGTTGTCAATGAGCGATACCGCCCTCGGATCGTTTGTAGTAAGCAACCTTTACTTCTCAAACAAGGATATCTCAACTTCAGTAGCCTTCGAGACAGTAGAAGAGAGCGATGCTACAGTAGATGTATACACACTTCAGGGTATTTGCGTAGCACGCGGCATCGATGCTGCGGAAATCAGCAATCTCCCCGCCGGTCTCTACATCGCTAAGGGTGCTTCCAAGACTACAAAGGTACGTGTAAAGTAACAAACCCTAACTTGAGTAAAAATCTAAGAGTAATATTATAATCTCCAACACAATTTATAATAGAATTTAGATTTGTAGAAATAGATTCGCATTTAAAATTGCAGATCTGATCCCCCCTCGCAGGATTGCGCGGGGGGATTTTTTATGCGTATTTTATCTAAGTCAAAGTAATGTAAAAAATCTTCGAACTATTTATATCGAAGTAGGGTTATAAAATTAAGAGTCTGCATACTTTAATAATATAAGATAATAAACCCTGATATGAGAAGAGTCATAAAGAGTGTAAGTAATCTGCTATTAGAAGTTTCGAGACTTGATACCGCCACCATTGTGTATGGAAGTATACCATGAGTGGGATACATTATAAATAAAAATCAGATGTTAGGATATTTATCAGTAGGCGTCTTTATTGACGGAGGATATTATGCAAAAGTTAATAGAGCACTTAAGGCTGCCGAGAGCAGTATAATTAGAGTGCGCTCTCTTTTTGACTTTATCTGCGGTAGACTGGCATACGAGGAGGGGGTCAACCCGTCGGATTGTCAGATTACCGAGGCTCACTACTTCAGAGGTAGATATAGAGTTAAAGAAGCGTATGACAAGCATCTTTTGTATAATGAGCGTAAATTTGAGGACTCCCTTATAGAGAATGATGTGATATTTCACTATAAGCATCTGCGTGAAGTGGAGCGTGACGGAGTGGTACAGGTGATCGAAAAAGGGGTGGATGTCTGGTTTGCACTTGAAGCCTACGAGTTGGCCACATTCCGAAAGTTTGATTATGTAGTACTCATAACCGGGGATGCAGACCATGAGATGCTCGTAAGGAAATTAAAGGCGTTGAAGATAAAGACTGTTTTGCTCACGTGGAATCTGACCGATGTAGATGCAACATCGCCATTGCTAAAAGAGGAGGCGGGTCATCATTGGGAATTCAGTCACATACTGCATCAGGATCCGGGGCTGAAGCATCATCTGCTGTATAAGTTGCGGGCCAATGATAAAGACCTCGGTGATGAATTTTAAGTAAGTAATGAAAATTCCTTCGCTCCGCATGGAAATTATCTCAAAAATCTTTAAGTTTTATTTACACATTAATTTTCATTACTTACTTAACTCCGAAAATAGAAAAACAATAGAATATTCACTTATAAACTAAATAGAAAGAATTATGAAAAAAATTGCATCTCTTCTTATCGCGTTAGTAGCGATTGTAGGTTTTAGCACATTAGCATCATGTTCCGGTAAGGATGATGCCGCAAAAGTTGCCGAAAAAATTCAGGTTGGTGACAATCTGACACCCGAAGAATACACGGTGGTAATCAATTATCTGGGAAAATTCGCAGAGACCGCTCAGCCTATCCAGGATAATATAAATAACCTCTCGGCTACAGATCCTGCCGCAGAAACTTATCAGCAACAGTTGGATGCTCTTAAGAAGGATAATCCCTATCTTGATCTGTTTAAAACAACGCTTGAAAAAGCGAGTCAGAGTGAAGTCGGTGCTGATAATGTAGCGCTCGTAGATAAATATGCCGGCTACGAATGGTTTACCGCACCGGATTGGGCTACAATTCAGACCGATCCCGAAGCGGCCGGAATCGAAATGGAATCACCTGCTCAGGATACTTCGGCAGTAGTTGCCGGTGGTGTGGTAGATGTAGAGGTCAAGTAATAATTAATGGCATCTCTGCTACGCTTGTAAATAAAAAATATAAAAATTCAGATTCTGTGTACGACTCAAAAATATCCCGATATGATAAAACTGCCATTAAGTGGGATAAAAAGAGGGAATATTTTAGAATATCAATCTGAATAGATGTTATAAATTATGTTGTGCAGCAGGTTTGATTAATAAAAAAATATATCATAATGTTACGGTATTAACGTAATATCAAGTCGAAATCGGTCATCTTAGTTTAAAAACGAAGATGGCCGATTGTTTTGTGCGTCTTAATTTTGGCAAAATGGTATTAATAAAATGCATAAAAGCAGTATAAAAAATATTCAAAAAAATTTTGATAGTAAAAAACGGTACCTTATATTTGCAGTGTGTTAATCAAGCCGATGCTAAAAATAACACTAAAAAGCGTTAAAAACAGTCGGCTGAGATTAAGAAAAATAGAAACTTCAATCTTCTGTTAACACAGTCGATAAAGAGATATCGACTACCTAATACAAACATGAAACTCCGGTCATAGCGCGAGTGGCAAGCGATATATTAATATATCGTAAATAATAAGTAGAGACTGAAAATATGATTGAGAAAGTCAGCAAATTTTTATACCTCTAACTGAATGATCTCGCATCTTCCCGTGAAGGGAATTTCCCGAAGCCATCTGTAATGGATGTGACACCGACGGAAGGGATCAGATGCTAATGCCGAAACTCAGATATGTGAATGGGTAATATTTACAGATGTAAATTGGTTCCCGTTAAAGATTTTTGTTTCCTTAAATCTATTCTACCATGTAAATGACCACGAATCGCCTTAAGTCTATCTACGCCATATAAACACGTCAGTACTCGACTTCAGATGATGATTTGCTAACTCGCGCTATGATCTTTTATTGCTATTTCTACCCTACAATCTTAAAGGCTCTTGCAGTCTGCCGGTGTTTTATTACTCCTGCAGACTGCTTTTTTATTATACCTCATACCGCAATAGATGTACGATTCTTTCGCTCTTTGATGTGCGAGTATTTAGTGCTGGTGAGGATTTTTTTGCCGGTATTTTATTAAATTTGCAGGTGTGTCTATAGGGTCAGGTCCAAGTCATGTTTAAGTGTTAAAAACTCATTGGGCCTGGTGCTATTTATACACATAACTTGTTTATAAAAATTACTTATGACTGATAAGTGTATAGTGAATAAAAGGCCTTTGCTGAGACAGTCAAACTTTGAACTACTGAGGATTGTATCGATGTTTCTTGTATTGATCGTACATGCCGATTTCTTATCGTTAGGTATACCTACCGATTGGGAGATCATCAATCATCCGGTATCATCCATGTTGAGATATATGGTGCAATCACTTGCACTGGTCTGTGTAAATTCGTACGTGCTGGTGTCAGGATATTACGGCATACACACCAATGTAAAAAGTGTACTGAGGTTTGTATTTATTGTAATCTTCTGGAGATTATTAATTAATTTTTCCTGGTTAGGGTCAGAGATATTTGGCTTTGTTGAGTGCAAATTGACAATACAGCACTTTATAATGCTTTGTATTCCCGGCAATGGGGATTGGTTTGTGATGGCATACATTGTGTTACTGCTCATAGCACCGATTTTGAATAGTTTTGTAAGAAATTGTAGCGCACGAAAATTGTGGATATATGTATTGCTCTATGAGGGGGTACAGGTGATTTATAGTTGGGTACTCCATATAGAAAGCGGATTTAACAGCGGTTATTCGGTATTGTCTTTTACAGGACTATATTTAATAGGCGCTGCTATATGCAAGAGTAATATCCGGAAGAATTATAGTCCGCTTGCATTATATCTGATACTGTCGATCTCTGCCGGTGTAACAGTATATATGGCGCGTAGATTTTTTCCTCACACTCCGGTATCATTATGGATAGAGTCAAGGTTTGATGTATATAATAGTATCATCGTAATATTGGCATCGGTGTTTTTGTTTTTATACTTTAAGAGGTTGAGAATCATAAATAGCACAGTCAATAAAATTGCGGCCTCAACCTTTGCCGTATATTTGATGCACATGCATCCGTTGATACGTGGTATTTATTGCGAAATATGTAGAAAAATATATTATGATTACTCAAATTGGAGATATTTGCTGTTAATATCACTTTTTATAACAGGAGTATTCGTCATAGCCATCCTTATCGACAGGGTAAGGTTGAGAGTTTGGAGAGCGATAGAGACAACCGAAAATTATCGCGTGATATGTGGAAATATCCAAAGGATAATCACAGATAATAGGATTCCGGATCGGATCTAATAGCAAGCGAGCGAAGAAAAAGAAACCGGGCCAATTTTACGGTATTGCAATTAATAAAAAAAATTACTAATTTTGCACTAATTTTTATCTCAATATTTTATTATGTGTGGAATAGTAGGATATGTTGGAGATCGCAATGTGTATGATATACTCATAAAAGGTCTTCACAGACTTGAATATCGCGGATATGACAGCGCCGGTGTCGCGCTCGAAACTCCTGAAGGAAAATTAAACATTTATAAAGCCCGAGGCAAAGTTAGCAATCTTGAAGACTTTTGTAAAGATAAGGATCTTCATGCTTCCGCGGGTATAGCGCATACCCGATGGGCTACTCATGGCGAACCATCTGATAATAACGCTCATCCTCATTATAGTCAGGATGGCCGACTTGCTCTTGTACATAACGGTACCATCGAAAATTACAAGGTATTGAAAGATGCTCTGATCGAACATGGATGCGAGTTTAAATCCGAGACTGATACTGAAGTATTGGTACAGTTGATCGAATATATCAAGATAACCAATAAATGTAGCCTTATTGATGCAGTCAGAGAGGCACTCAATCAAGTGCAAGGTGCATACGCAATAGCGGTGTTGGAAAAAGATCATCCTCACGAGATTATAGCGGCCCGCAAGAGTAGTCCGCTTGTAATTGGTATCGGTAAAGATGAGTTTTTTCTCGCATCGGATGCCACTCCGATTGTAGAATATACTAAAGAAGTAGTATATGTAAAGGATGGAGAGATCGCAGTAATGCGCAAAGGTGAAGGGTTGAAACTCCTGACGCTTGATAATGTGGAAGCGCAGATAGATGTGGCCGAGTTGCAACTCTCGATATCACAACTTGAGAAAGGCGGTTATCCTCACTTTATGCTCAAAGAGATATTCCAGCAGCCCGAGACACTCCTCGATTGCATCCGTGGTCGAGTGGTAGACGGAGGTAAGACCATCAAATTGAATGGGGTAGAGGATAATCAGGAGGTATTTAAAAATGCACGTCGCATTATTATTGTAGCGTGCGGCACATCATGGCATGCCGGCCTTCTTGGAAAATATCTGATACAGGAGATGTGTAACATCCCCGTAGAAGTTGAGTATGCCAGTGAGTTCAGATACAATCATCCCGTACTCTTTGATGATGATATAGTGATAGCCATTTCGCAGAGTGGAGAAACAGCAGATACACTCGAAGCGATAAAGATCGCGAAGCGTCACGGTGCATTTGTATATGGGATAAGCAATGTCGTGGGTTCGTCGATACCGCGCGAGACTGACAGCGGCACATATATACATGTGGGTCCTGAAATAGGAGTGGCTTCAACCAAGGCATTTACCGGACAGGTAATGGTACTCACTATGCTTGCAATGTGTGTAGGCCGTCTGCGCGGAGTGTTAAGTGAAGAGAAGGTAGAAGAGATCGGCAAATGCATCCTCGAGGTGCCGGAACTGGTAAAGAAAGTTCTCGAACTGAATAAAGATATCGAACGTCTCTCAGCGATATATACTTATGCCAAAAACTTCCTCTATCTCGGACGAGGATATAGTTATCCTACGGCACTCGAAGGCGCATTAAAACTCAAAGAGATCAGTTATATCCACGCAGAGGGTTATCCGGCCGCTGAGATGAAGCACGGTCCGATTGCGCTTATAGATGCCGAAATGCCCTCGGTAATCATAGCACCATACGACCATCTGTACGAGAAGATCGTAAACAATGTGCAGCAGGTAAAGGCTCGTGGAGGCAGCATTATAGCAATAGTAAGCGAAGGAGATAACGAAATATCCAAAATAGCGGACCATGTACTCGAAGTACCCAGAGTGCCGGAATGTCTGACACCGCTTATTACATCGATACCGCTGCAACTTCTCTCATACTACATCGCCATAAATAAAGGGAAAGATGTAGATATGCCGAGAAATCTCGCCAAATCGGTAACTGTAGAGTAACCCGAACCGAATCAAGAAGAACCTCAATCTCAAGATTAATCAAGATTATCAGCCCAAATCAAGATAAATCAGCCTAAATCCGGATAAATCAAGATTAATCAGGTTAAATCAGGTTTAGTCAAGATAAATCAGGCCAAATCAAGATAAATCAAAATATAGTCTGATTCAAAATAAATCCGCCGGCAGAAACCGCTATCAAGAGATTTCCGCCGGCGGATACCACTCCCGAAAGCCCCCGGTGATATGGCGATAAAATCGCCCGATAAAGGGGAAGAAAAGGGTAATCGAGAAAAAAAGAACAATAAAAGCAAAAAAAAACTCCAAAAAAATTTGGAGTCTGAAAAAAAATGCGTATCTTTGCACTCGAATTTCGGACGGCACTAATGAATAATGCCAATCGAAAATAAAAGATGCCTCTTTAGCTCAGTTGGCCAGAGCACGTGATTTGTAATCTCGGGGTCGTTGG
>CAMWNR010000094.1 GCA_947175665.1 uncultured Porphyromonadaceae bacterium | reverse complement strand
AGAGCACTTCCTTGGTAAGGAAGAGGTCGCGGGTTCAAATCCCGCCATCGGCTCCAATTCTCTCCTTGAATTGAAGAGAAACAACAAATAAAATAATAATAGCAAAAACTTATGGCTAAGGAAAAATTCGAAAGAACCAAACCGCACGTGAACATCGGTACGATCGGTCACGTTGACCACGGTAAGACTACTCTTACTGCGGCTATCACTAAGGTTCTCGCAGAAAAAGGTCTCTCAGAGGCACGTTCATTCGATTCAATCGATAACGCTCCCGAGGAAAAAGAGCGTGGTATTACAATTAATACTGCACACGTAGAGTACCAGACTGCAAACCGTCACTATGCACACGTAGACTGCCCGGGACACGCTGACTATGTAAAGAACATGGTAACCGGTGCTGCTCAGATGGACGGTGCTATCATCGTAGTTGCTGCTACTGACGGTCCGATGCCCCAGACTCGTGAGCACATCCTTCTCGCTCGTCAGGTAAACGTACCCCGCCTTGTTGTATTCATGAACAAGTGTGACATGGTAGACGACGAAGAGATGCTCGAACTCGTTGAGATGGATATGCGTGATCTTCTTTCTCAGTACGAGTATGATGGCGACAATACTCCTATTATCCGTGGTTCTGCTCTCGGCGCACTCAACGGTGAGGCTGAATGGGTAGACAAGGTAATGGAACTCATGGACGCTGTTGACAACTGGATTCCGCTGCCCCCGCGTGATATCGATAAACCCTTCTTGATGCCTGTTGAGGACGTATTCTCAATCACTGGTCGTGGTACTGTTGCTACTGGCCGTATCGAAACCGGTATCGTTAAGGTAGGTGATGAAGTTCAGATCCTCGGTCTCGGTGCTGACAAGAAGTCAGTTGTAACCGGTGTTGAGATGTTCCGTAAACTTCTTGATCAGGGTGAAGCAGGTGACAACGTAGGTCTTCTTCTCCGTGGTATCGATAAGAACGAAGTTCGTCGTGGTATGGTAATCTGCCACCCCGGACAGGTTAAACCTCACGATCACTTCAAGGCTCAGGTATATATCTTGAAGAAAGAAGAAGGTGGCCGTCACACTCCGTTCCACAACAAATATCGTCCTCAGTTCTACATCCGTACTCTTGACGTAACAGGTGAGATTACTCTTCCTGAAGGTGTAGAAATGGTAATGCCCGGTGATAACGTAGAGATCGACGTTAAGTTGATCACTCCTGTAGCATGCGACGCAGGTCTTCGCTTCGCTATCCGTGAAGGTGGCCGCACCGTAGGTTCAGGTCAGATCACTCAGGTATACGAAGACTAATCTTCTGGATTAACCTAAGAATTACAGACCATAAACAGGGGTCTGAGTAATACTCAGGCCCCTTATATACGGGAATAGCTCAGTCGGTAGAGCACTGGTCTCCAAAACCAGGTGTCGGGAGTTCGAGCCTCTCTTCCCGTGCCAAAAGAAGAAACTATGAAATTAATAAAGGACATAAAGGAATCTTATGATGAATTAGTCTATAAGGTTTCCTGGCCAACTCAGAAACAACTTGTTAACAGTTCGGTATTGGTGTTGATCGCTTCCATCATCATCGCCGTATTTATATGGGCTGTTGATAAAATTTTTGAGCTCCTGATGCAATTCATTTACAGTTTATAACTTCTAAGTATCAATATTGATGGTTGACGAAAAGAAGAATTGGTACGTGCTGCGTGCCATTTCAGGCAAGGAAGCGAAAGTCAAGGAAGTACTTGACGCGCAAATGAAGAATACAAATCTCGGCCAATACGTTTTCCAGGTATTGATACCTACCGAGAAGGTTCTTACTACACGCAATGGCAAGAAAGTAGTTAAAGAGCGCACACTTTATTCCGGATATGTATTTATCCAGGCTTCACTCACAGGTGAAGTAGAGTATGAACTCCGTAACACTACCAATGTCATTGACTTTTTGCGTGGTCGCGCGAAAGGTTCCAAACCGGAGGTGTTAAGTGAGGCAGACGTAATGCGTATGATGGGACGCGCTGAGGATCTTCAGGTTCCGACCGATGAACTCCTTGCTGAGTATACAGTAGGTGAGTCAGTAAAAGTTCAGTCAGGACCTTTCAACGGATTCTCAGGTGTGATAAGCGAAGTCAACACAGAGCGTCGCAAACTGAAGGTGGAGGTCAAGATATTTGGCCGCGGTACGGAACTTGAGTTGGATTATTCTCAAGTCGAAAAGGAATAAGACGGGTTATGACCGAAGGTGTTACGCTCGGAAATAATCGGAACTAATCCTTTTTCGCAAAATTAAATTAAACAAATAGAACAATGGCTAAAGAAATTGCTGGACAGATCAAATTGCAGATTAAAGGCGGTGCAGCCAATCCCTCGCCTCCGGTAGGACCTGCTTTGGGTTCGAAGGGAATCAACATCATGGAATTTTGCAAGCAATTCAATGCCCGCACCCAGGATAAAGCAGGAAAGGTTCTCCCTGTAGTAATTACATATTACTCAGATAAGAGTTTCGACTTTATCGTTAAGACTCCTCCTGTAGCAGTACAACTTAAGGAGGTTGCTAAACTTAAGAGTGGTTCTGCTCAGCCTAACCGTAATAAGGTTGCTGAGATCACTTGGGAGCAGGTAAAAGCGATCGCAGAAGACAAGATGCCTGATTTGAACTGTTTTACTTTAGACGCGGCAATGCGCATGGTTGCCGGTACAGCGAGAAGCATGGGTATCACCGTAAAAGGAGCATTCCCTGAATTAAACTAATAAACTTCAATTGAAAATGGGAAAACTGACAAAGAATCAGAAGTTGGCTCTGTCGAAGATTGAAGCTGGGAAGGCATACACTCTTGCAGAGGCAGCAGAAAAGGTGAAGGAGATTTCCTTCGAGAAATTTGACGCAAGCCTTGATATCGATGTTCGTCTGGGCGTAGACCCTCGTAAGGCTGACCAGATGGTGCGCGGTGTTGTTTCACTTCCTCACGGCACAGGTAAACAAGTTAAAGTACTTGTACTCTGTAACGCTGATGCTGAAGCAGCAGCCAAAGAAGCAGGCGCAGACTATGTAGGTCTTGATGAATACCTTGAGAAAATCAAGGGTGGTTGGACTGATGTAGACGTAATCATCACACAGCCCTCGGTTATGGGTAAACTTGGTCCGTTGGGTCGTATTCTCGGTCCTCGCGGCTTGATGCCTAACCCGAAGAGCGGTACAGTGACTATGGATGTCGCCAAAGCGGTCAAAGAAGTAAAGCAGGGTAAGATAGACTTCAAGGTTGACAAAACCGGTATCGTACACGCCTCAATCGGTAAAGTAAGTTTTACTGCTGATCAGATGCGTGACAATGCAAAAGAGTTTATCAATACACTCGTAAAACTCAAACCCGCCACAGCCAAAGGCACATATATCAAGAGTATTTATCTTTCAAGCACCATGAGTCCCGGCGTAAAAGTCGATGCGAAGAACGTGGCTGAGTAATTCTTAAACACCAACGTAGAAACATGAAAAAGGAAGATAAATCAGTAATTATAGATATGATCGGGAATACACTCGGTGAGTACGCTTGTGTATATCTCGTTCAGACAGCCGGCCTTAACGCCGAGAAGACAAGTGCTCTTCGTCGCGCATGCTTTAAGGATGATGTTAAAATGCTTTGCGTTAAAAACACTCTTCTTAAGAAAGCATTCGAATCAAGCGAAAGAGATTACTCAGAACTTTACGATCTCCTGCAAAAGAGTTTATCAATACACTCGTAAAACTCAAACCCGCCACAGCCAAAGGCACATATATCAAGAGTATTTATCTTTCAAGCACCATGAGTCCCGGCGTAAAAGTCGATGCGAAGAACGTGGCTGAGTAATTCTTAAACACCAACGTAGAAACATGAAAAAGGAAGATAAATCAGTAATTATAGATATGATCGGGAATACACTCGGTGAGTACGCTTGTGTATATCTCGTTCAGACAGCCGGCCTTAACGCCGAGAAGACAAGTGCTCTTCGTCGCGCATGCTTTAAGGATGATGTTAAAATGCTTTGCGTTAAAAACACTCTTCTTAAGAAAGCATTCGAATCAAGCGAAAGAGATTACTCAGAACTTTACGATCTCCTGCACGGAGAGACTACTCTCCTTTTGAGCAACACCGGTAACGCTCCCGCGAAGTTGATTAAGAAATTCCGCGATAAGAACGATACTCTCCCCATGCTCAAAGGTGCATACGTAGAGGAAACAGTTTACATTGGAGAGGCTCAGTTGGATACCCTTTCCAATATCAAGAGCAAAAACGAACTCATCGCAGACGTTATCGCTCTTCTTCAGAGCCCCGCGAAGAACGTTATCAGTGGACTTCAGAGTGGTGCTACAAAATTACATGGCATCCTCGAGACTCTTTCCAACAAATAATCAACATTTAAAAATCAAAAAAAACATATACAAAAATGGCAGATTTGAAAGCATTTGCAGAACAGCTTGTTAACTTGACCGTAAAGGAAGTAAACGAACTTGCTCAGATTTTGAAAGAAGAGTATGGCATCGAACCCGCCGCAGCAGCAGTAGCAGTAGCAGCAGGTCCCGCAGCAGCAGGCGCAGCCGCTGACGAAAAGACTGACTTTGACGTAGTGCTCAAAGCAGCAGGTGCAAGCAAACTCGCAGTTGTTAAGCTCGTTAAGGAACTCACCGGTCTCGGTCTTAAGGAGGCTAAGGAACTCGTAGACAACGCTCCCAGCAACATCAAGGAAGGTCTTCCCAAGGCTGAGGCAGAAGGTCTTAAGAAGCAACTCGAAGAGGCTGGCGCTGAAGTTGAACTTAAATAAGATTGTTTAATCTATAAGCATAGGTTAAGAACATGTCGGCGGTTATCCGTTGACAGTGTTCTTAACCTTTTTTTCACATACTTCATCTTCTCTCTCTTTTTCTCTATTTACTCTCTACTCCCTTTTTAACTTTTTAACTTCTCCCTCAACTCTCTCAAGATCTCTCTTGTCTCTCCTTCTCAATTTTCTCTCCGGGGATAATTATTCTCGAAATTTATTTTCGAAATCTTATTCTCATGTATTCCTCTTTCTTCATTATAAATAATTGATTTATCGGCCCGCTTTGGAGTATTTAACGAATATTAACGTTTAATAACTGAAACGGGCATCGATAATGTGTATATAAACAGACTGATTTTATCGGCTCAGACGGTTTGATGAACAATTAAGTGATATAGTCGAGTGATAATAATCAGAATATAGAATCTAAGATAATAATTCTACACGATGTCTGTAAATTTAACCGAAAAACCCCGCGTAAATTTCGCGACAGTCAAAAATCCGCTCCCTTATCCGGATTTTCTGGATGTTCAGTTGAAGTCGTTCAGAGACTTCTTACAACTTGATACTCCGCCCGAGAACCGTAAGAATGAGGGCTTGTATAAAGTATTTGCGGAAAATTTCCCGATTGCCGATACGCGCAATAATTTTGTACTTGAGTTTCTTGATTATTTTATCGATCCTCCGAGATATTCGATCGATGAGTGTCTTGAAAGAGGCCTTACTTACAGTGTTCCCCTCAAGGCTAAGTTGAAACTCTATTGTACCGATCCGGACCATGAGGATTTCGCTACCACTATTCAGGATGTGTATTTAGGTACCATACCTTACATGACTGAGCAGGGTACATTTATCATCAATGGTGCAGAGCGCGTTGTTGTATCTCAGTTGCACCGTTCGCCGGGTGTATTCTTCGGTCAAAGCCAGCACGCTAACGGCACAAAACTCTATTCTGCACGTATCATCCCGTTCCGTGGCAGTTGGATTGAGTTTGCTACAGATATCAACAACATAATGTATGCCTATATTGACCGTAAGAAGAAACTCCCCGTGACTACTCTTCTTCGTGCTATCGGCCTCGAAAGCGATAAGGATATTCTTGAAATATTCGATCTTGCCGAGGAAGTAAAGGCTACTAAAAAAGAATTGCAAAAATACATCGGTCGCAAACTTGCTGCTCGTGTGCTTATTACCCGCCAGGAGGATACTGTAGATTCTGATACCGGTGAGGTTGAATCTATCATCCGTACCGAAGTGGTAGTAGAACGCGGCACACCGCTTGAAGAGTCTCATATAGATGCTATTCTGGAAAGCGGTACCAAGACTATTCTTCTTGAGAAGGAGAATGTAAGTGCTAACGACTACAGCATCATCTTCAATACTCTCGCCAAGGACCCCTCCAATAATGAGAGTGAAGCGGTATTGTATATATATCGTCAGTTGCGTAACGCTGATGCTCCCGATGAGATGTCGGCTCGCGAGGTTATACAGAACCTCTTCTTCTCCGACAAGCGTTATGACTTAGGTGAGGTAGGTCGTTACCGTATCAATAAGAAACTTAATCTCGATACTCCGGCAGACGTAAAAGTTCTTACCCGCGAGGATATCGTATCTATAATAAAATATCTGATTGAACTCATCAATTCAAAGAGTGAGGTAGATGATATCGACCACTTGAGCAACCGTCGTGTCCGCACAGTTGGTGAGCAACTTTACAATCAGTTTGGTGTGGGTTTGGCGCGTATGGCACGCACCATCCGCGAGCGTATGAATGTGCGCGATAACGAGGTGTTTACCCCGATTGATCTTATCAATGCGAAGACTATCTCTTCTGTTATCAATACATTCTTCGGCACCAATGCTCTGTCTCAGTTCATGGACCAGACCAACCCGCTGGCTGAGATTACTCACAAGCGCCGTATGTCGGCATTAGGTCCCGGTGGTCTCTCGCGTGAACGTGCGGGCTTTGAGGTGCGCGACGTACACTATACTCATTACGGTCGTCTCTGTCCTATCGAGACTCCGGAAGGTCCGAACATCGGTCTTATATCTTCGCTTTGCGTTTACGCTAAGATTAATTCACTCGGCTTTATCGAGACTCCCTACCGTAAGGTCGAGAACTCTAAGGTAGACCTCAACAATGAGGATGTAATTTATCTTACAGCCGAGGTAGAAGAAGGTAAGATGATCGCACAGGGTAATGCACCCCTGAATGATGACGGCACATTTATCAATCCTAAAGTTAAGGCTCGTCTTGACGCTGACTTCCCGATTGTGCCGCCTGCAGAGATCGAACTTATGGATGTGGCTCCGATACAGATCGCTTCGATTGCGGCATCACTCATCCCCTTCCTTGAGCACGATGACGCTAACCGCGCGTTGATGGGATCTAACATGATGCGTCAGGCAGTACCTCTGCTCCGCAGTGAGGCTCCGATCGTAGGTACCGGCATTGAGGGACAACTTATCCGTGACTCACGTACTCAGATTATGGCTGAGGGCCCGGGTGTGATAGAGTTTGTAGACTCTACCGTAATCCGTATTAATTATGACCGTACCGAAGATGAGGAATTTGTAAGTTTCGAGCCCTCTGTAAAAGAGTATAAGATTCCCAAGTTCCGCCGTACCAACCAAGGCACCACTATTGACCTGCGTCCGATATGCAATGTAGGTCAGCGTGTAGAGCGCGGTGATATACTTACCGAAGGTTATTCTACCGAGAAGGGCGAACTCGCATTGGGCCGTAACCTTAAGGTAGCGTTCATGCCCTGGAAGGGTTATAACTATGAGGATGCCATCGTGCTCAACGAGCGCATGGTAAAAGAGGATATTCTTACCTCAGTGCATGTAGATGAGTATACTCTCGAAGTGCGTGAGACCAAGCGCGGCATGGAAGAACTTACTTCTGACATCCCGAATGTCAGCGAAGATGCTACCAAAGATCTCGATGAGAGAGGTATAATCCGCGTAGGTGCATACGTAGTGCCGGGTGATATTATGATCGGTAAGATCACTCCTAAGGGTGAGAGCGATCCCACACCTGAAGAGAAACTGCTCCGTGCTATCTTCGGTGATAAGGCCGGTGATGTGAAAGATGCTTCTCTTAAGGCCTCTCCGTCTCTTAAGGGTGTGGTAATCGGTACCAACCTCTTCTCTCGCGCTATGAAGAAGAAGACTTCCAAGAAGAGCGCCAATGCACAGTTGCCGATGCTCGACGAGGAGTATGAAGAGAAGCAGAGCGATCTTAAGGCTATCCTTATCGACAAACTCAATACTCTGCTCAAGGGTAGAAAATCCGAGGGTGTCAAGGACTTTATCGGTGCTGATATAGTAGCCAAGGGTCAGAACTTCGATGACGTGGCATTCGGTACTATAGATTTTGAGACAGTTAATCTCTCAAACTGGACCGATGATGACCGCATCAACTACATGGTAGGCCGACTCATCACCAACTATCTGCGTAAATCAAAAGAAATCGACAGCGAACTGCGCCGTAAGAAATTTGATATCACAATTGGCGACGAACTCCCCTCAGGTATCATGCAGATGGCCAAGGTATACATCGCCAAGAAGCGTAAGATCGGTGTAGGTGACAAGATGGCGGGTCGTCACGGTAACAAGGGTATCGT
>CAMWNR010000093.1 GCA_947175665.1 uncultured Porphyromonadaceae bacterium | reverse complement strand
TCTGTACAATACGCATCTTGACCAGATAACTGTCATGTTTGGGCAGAGTATACTCGATACCCCAATAAGCCTCCGGAGCCAACTCGAGAGCCATGAGTACGGTAGAGTCATTGAGTTGACGGGGAGTAAAATAGAGGTCGGAGGTGTTGATGGCCTGAGGCAAGGGGAGTTGGAAATTAAAACTATTCTTATCACCCTCAAAGATGACTACCTTGTTCTTAACCTTCTTACTCTCATCGGCAGAGTACTCGGTGTCATACTTCTTGAGTTCGGCGCGGGTGATGGAGCCGGATTTAGCGGAGAGTTCGAGAGCCAGTACATCATTCTCCATCTTGACCTTGGTATCCTGACCGGCGAGGAATTTAGAAAACTTGCCGAATTTACCCATTGAGGTAGAGGTATTTCGGAGCAACTCCACAGCCTCACGACGGGCATTCTGATCTACAGCAGAAGAAGAGGGATCGATAATATCGCTCAGCGCGTAAGTACTGCCATTGACATTGACAGTGCCGTAAAGAGAATCCCCTTTGAGTGAGAGACTCATATTGGCGTCAGAATGGTTGTAGCAGCGTACACCTTCGGCATCAACCGAAGATTCACCGTTGGCAGCCAGATTATTGCGAAGCCAACTCAACTCCTGGTCACTAAGCGGAGAGAAAGAATTCTGAGCGGTCTGCTCGGTAGCGGAGGGGTCGGAAGATGTGGTATCAATCTTCTCCTTTTTGGGTGAGAGCCACATAAAGGCGAAGAAAACCACTGCCATAAGGATCAGACCCGAGATAGTGTTCTTATCCATTTAATGGGATTGAGAGATACTTGAAAATTAGATTAATATTCTGAAAAAGTGTATGGCAATCACGCTGAGCGAGCCTTGCCGAATTGCAAAATTAAGAATAAAATCCGATACCTCCTCAATATTTCTCTACAATTTTTCGTATGGCGGCCGCTATGACAGCAGGGTTGGACCCTTTTAGTTTTAATTCGGTCGGGTCTACCGGTTTACCGAATATTACTTTAAATGTGGCTCCGCGTGATTTAAATATCTCTGACGGCAGGAGAACCTGCTCTATGTTTACCCTGATACCGAGTTTCTTACGCCATTTGGCCCAATTATAAAATTTCATGGAGTTGAGCGCCTGAAATTTCACGGGTACGATACGCCGGTGATAATCCAAGGCTTTGACTACAAAACTCTTTTGCCACTCCAGATCACGTATCACTCCATCTTTACCGAGGCGTGACACCAGGCCCGCCGGAAACATCACGATTTGTTTACCCTCCTCAAATGCCCGATTTATGAGAGCGGCGGACTTACGTCCCTGAGCACCATATTTATTGATAGGTAAGAAGAGCGGAGCCAGAGGAGTGACATGCATCAGCATATCATTGACAAGTACCTTTACATTCTCATCACCATATCTCTTGCCGAGTATCCCTACCAGCGTGATGCCGTCAAGTCCGCCGAGGGGATGATTTGAAGCGAATACAAATTTCTCATTGTCAGGCAGATTGTCAAGACCCTCTGTGATCACTTGAATATCAAGATACTCAAGGCATTTATGCGAGAAATCGCTTCCCATTGCCGGATAGGCGTATCTAAGAATATCATTAAGTTGATCCTGACATATAAGCGCCTCAAGCCGCCGGAGTAAAAAATCAGGCAAAAAGCGGCCGCGCCCGGCACCGAGCCGAGCGCGGATTATCTCGCTTAAATCAATATTTATAAGTTTATTTTCAGCCATTTACGCTATCTTCTTCATCCCAGAATTCTTCGTTCCACTCTTCATCGGTCTGAGGCATCCACTCCTCCTCTTCGGGAGAGTCCTGCTCGAAGATAAACTCATCTTCCTCCACTACGCGGTGTCGGCGATCGAGCGGGCGGTGAGTGATAGTGCCGGTAGCCAGATTCTCCTCAGAATTAATCTCTCGCCAAAGGAGATCTTTGAGTTCGGTGAGACCCTGACCTGTAACAGCCGATATGAAGACTGTAGGTACCCCTTCGGGTAATTCGGCCGCCAATGCTTCGCGCAACTCATCATCGAGCATATCAGATTTGGAGATAGCCAGCACGCGACTCTTGTCGGCCAGTTCGGGATTAAACTCCTTAACCTCATTGAGCAGTATCTCGTAATCCTTGCGTATATCATCGCTATCAGCAGGAACCATAAAGAGGAGCACGGCATTGCGCTCAATGTGGCGTAAGAATCGCAATCCCAGCCCCTTACCCTCGGAAGCACCCTCGATAATACCCGGTATGTCGGCCATGACAAAAGACTTGTCACCACGATAGGATACGATACCGAGTTGCGGTTCCATAGTAGTAAAGGGGTAATCTGCAATTTTAGGCTTGGCTGCAGAGAGAGCCGAGAGGAGTGTCGACTTACCGGCGTTAGGGAATCCGACCAATCCCACGTCACCGAGTAGTTTCAACTCCAGCACCACAGCCTTCTCGATAGCCGGTTGGCCGGGTTGAGCATAACGCGGAGCACGATTTGTAGAGGTAGCGAAGTGCCAGTTGCCCAGTCCTCCCTTGCCACCACGCAAGAGTTTGATTTCCTCGCCATCTTCTGTGATTTCGCAAAGAAACTCTCCCGACTCGGCATCAAACACCGCGGTACCGATAGGCACCTCGATGATGCGATCCTCGCCATCCTTGCCAAAAGAGCGGCCGGCACCACCCGACTCACCATCGGTAGCGAAGATATGACGGGTGTAGCGGAGTGGTAAAAGGGTCCACATGTTGCGGTTGCCTTTCAGGATGATATGACCACCGCGGCCACCGTCGCCCCCGTCAGGACCACCCTTGGGGACATACTTGGCGCGGTGGAAGTGGCGGCTACCTGCACCGCCCTTGCCTGAACGGCATAATATCTTAACGTAATCTATAAAATTTGAATCTGCCATAGTTAAAATTTTAGTTGGGGTCAATGAGACAAGCCTTTGAGTTTCATAAGTTCATTGGCATACCTGTAATCATCAGGCGAACCTATATCGATCCAAATCCCTTCGATAGGGAAATATTCCACTAATTCACCATCCGAAATCAGGAGGTCGATGAGATCCGGAGCGTCAAGGTATTCACCTTTTGGTATGCGGTCTACAATATCGCGTCTCATCATATAAACACCGGCATTAGCGAAATAGTTGTAAGTCGGTTTTTCGGTAAGACCCTTGATTTTACGCCCCTCGGTGCTTATAATTGCAAATGGTATCGACACCGAATAAGGTATCACGCCCATAGTCAGGGCGGCACCGGATGATGAATGCTGGAGGTACATCTTTTCGAAATTGAGGGAAGTCAGAAGATCGGAATTCATCACGATAAGATTATCCTCCTTGAGCCCCTCTACGAGAGCCAGACTACCCATAGTGCCAAGGCGTTTGGGTTCGGCTACGCACTTTACCCTATTATCGAACCGAGGGTCGGCAAAATGTGCGATGATGCTCTCTTTTAGGTAATTAACCGTGACAAAGATGTGGTCAATACCATTGGCAAAAAGTTCGTCGATATTATAATCGATTATAGCCTTATCACCGACGCTGAGCAAAGGTTTAGGTGTGTCAAGCGTAAGCGGGCGGAGCCTTTCGCCCTTACCCCCGGCCATCAGTACGGCATCCAGAGGTAACTCAGCCTTGAGATTCTTAAGATCAAGAAGGTCAAGTATATGCCCGTCGGCGGGGTCTACAACCGGTAGAAGGTAGATGCCGCGATTGCGGGCATTTACGATAGTGTCATATCTGCCGACGCTACCAGAGATACGGATGCAATCATGGTGGCATATCCGGTCTACAGGTATATCCAAGGTAGCCTCTGAAATAATAGCGCGGCGCAAATCGCCGTCTGTAAGAGAGCCAACCAGCACCTTTTCAGAGAGATTATTAACCACAAAGAGGGTCATATTACCCCCGGAGAGAAGATTCAGTTTAGCAAAAGCCTCTCTGATAGAAGCCGTGGCGGGTATAAGATGAGAATCCTGAATTGCCATAAGATGTTGGGTTCGGAAGAGAGAAAAAAGGGTTATCACTCGGCATACATAGCCTCGATTTCTGCAGCATAGCGCTTGGCCACAACGGGGCGGCGCACCTTCATCGTATTGGTGACCTCACCGTGCATTATAGAGAAATGGTAAGGGAGTAAGGCGATCTTCTTAATCTTCTCAAACTCCGCCACATCCTTCTGAACCGAATTAATCTGCTGCATCATAAATTCATATACCTTAGGATTCTTGAGCATCTGCTCGGTGTCATCGGTCGAGATATGATGGTGAGAGGCCCAGGCGCGTAATTGCGACAAATTCGGTACTACGAGCGCGGTGACATACTTGCGTTGGTCACCGATAACGGCCACTTCATCTATATATTTATTTTCGGCAAGACGGCTTTCGAGCATCTGCGGAGCGATATACTTACCGTTAGAGGTCTTGAAAAGATCCTTGACACGCTCGGTGAGCACAATCTGTCCGGAGGTGGTAATGTAGCCGGCATCACCGGTGTGGAAGAATCCATCTTCGGTAAAGGCCTCCTCGTTGGCTTTGGGGTTTTTAAAATATCCTGAAGTGACGGTGGGTCCTTTAACAAGTATTTCGCCGCTTTCGGATATTCTCACTTCCACACCCGGCAGGGGGAGGCCGACAGTACCAATCTCATAACCTACCGGGCGGAAACAACTCACTGTGGCAGTGGTCTCGGAGAGACCGTAACCGATCACAACATCAATACCGACTGCACGCATGAACTCACAAATCTTATCGGAGAGCGGTGCGCCGGCGGTGGGGAAGAAATTAGGATTAGGTATGCCGATAGCATGTTTGAGTTTGGAGAAAATCCGCTTATCCCAGAAGCGATACTCCGCTTCGAGCGCACGCGGGGGTACGGCTCCCTTACGTTTATAGTCGAGGTTACGGCGTTTACCTACCGATATGGCACGATTCACCATCATACGCTGCACAGCCGACATGCCGGCTATTTTCTCCTTGACACCGGCATAAACCTTTTCCCAGAAACGCGGTACACAGCACATAAGGTTAGGTTGAACCTCCTTGATGGTATCCTGGATAACGCGCGGATCATAATTAACAGCAATAGGGATGCCGCGATACAGACAGAAGAAACTCCAGGCCTTCTCAAGGATATGACTCATAGGTAGAAAAGCCATGCTGACATCCTTATCATTAATCCCGGTAAGCAGGCGTATATGTGCTTCCATCGCTGCATCGTAATTAGAGTGCGAGATGCATACCCCCTTGGGTTCACCGGTAGTGCCGGAAGTATAGATAAGGGTGGCCATATCCTCAGCGAGAGCGCGTTGCGATCTCTGTGTCACTTCTATCTCGCACTTCTCGTCGGCTTCAATACCGAGGCGTACGAAGTCATCCCAATTGATCGAAATTGTATCATCTGGCATAAGCGAGATACCATCGTTTTTAAAAATCACGATTTTATAAATCTGCTCAGGATGCTTCTTCCAATAATTATAAGCCAGGGGGTACTGATGCTTGTCACCGACAAACAGTACCTTAGCCTCACCGTTGGCCACTATAAAATCAAACTGATTTTGCGAACTCGAACTGTATAGAGGGATAACAGCCAGACGGTTGCGGAAAGCACCAAATTCAGTAATGAGAATCTGCGGGGTATTAGGGGAGCATATCGCGATAGTATCCTTCTCAAGAAGTCCGAGCGAGCATAGAGCCCTCGCTGCTACATTGGTCTGAGTGATAAACTCGCTGCGGGATGTAGAGATCCACTCCCCATCCTTACGCCAGCAGAAGCGATATGCTTCCGCTTCGGGAGCACGCTTGGCGCGCTCTTCTACTGCTGTAATCAGTTTGTAAGCCATAATCTTATCTTTAAAGCGGGGAGAGTAAAAATGTTCGGAAGAGAGGGGTAGGGGAGGAGAATCCCGAAGCGGGGCTTATTTACGCAGAGAGTAATAAAAATCAAGCACATCCTTGGCTGCTGTAAACGAGGATTGCTCATTATTAAGAACCCTTAACTCCTTCTGCTCAAGGAGTGCGGCTACTTCGGGAGTATTATAGAAATTAGAACGAAGTTGCTCGTTGATAGTTTCGATCATCCAGTACTTCTCCTGTTCGGTACGTTTGATATCGAAGTATCCGTTGGCATCGACATATTCGAAATAACGGTCGATCATATCCCACACCTTGTCGATATCATACTCGAAATATCCGCTATATGTCACCACTTCGGGTTGCCATTTGGAGGGAGTGGGTGGAAAGAGATGTAGGGCATTGCGGAACTGTGCGGCAGCAAGTTTGGCCCGTTCTACATTATCACCATCGCATTTATTGATAGCGATACCATCGGCCATCTCCATGATACCACGTTTGATGCCTTGAAGTTCATCGCCGGTGCCCGCCAACTGGATGAGGAGGAAAAAGTCAACCATAGAGTGTACCGCTGTCTCACTCTGGCCCACGCCCACGGTCTCGACAAAGATACGGTCGTAACCGGCAGCCTCACAAAGCACAATCGTTTCGCGGGTCTTGCGTGCTACGCCACCCAGCGAACCGGCCGAAGGGGAAGGGCGGATAAACGCGTCTCTCTCAAGCGATAACTTCTCCATACGGGTCTTATCACCAAGTATTGAGCCGTGAGTACGCTCCGAACTCGGGTCGATGGCCAGCACAGCAAGTTTATGACCCTGACGCAAGACATGCAATCCGAAAACATCGATCGATGTAGATTTGCCGGCGCCCGGCACACCGGTAATACCGATACGGCGGGAATTGCCGGAATAGGGGAGGCACTTCTCTATAACTTCCTGAGCCACGGCCTGATGGGTATCAACGGTACTCTCTACCAAGGTTACGGCACGCCCCAAGACGCTTACATCACCTTTCAAAATACCCTCTACATAATCATTGACCGATAGTTGCGGACGCTTTTTGGCGCGCCTGTACGGATTGACAATGGGTTGTGAGGAAACACCGCTATTGACAGTGAGTCCTTTATATGCTGTGTCATTTTCAGGATGATTCATGGTGAAAAGTCGGTTTGTATGGAAAGTTAAGTAATAAGTAATTAATTTTATTTAGATAGTTTGTTAGATTTATCTTGCATGGCAACCGAATCAGGATGCACTACGGTATGGATCACAACGTTAACGGTAGTATCATTGTCGGCATGGACGGGGATGATGTAATCCACCTCACCGGTGCGCGACTCAAACTTGGAATTAAAATATACTCCCAGCGTTGCTATCTGACCCGGTGCGAGTTTGGTCGGTGTAACGTTGATACTCAGTGCTTTGTCGTTATTATCCCATTGCGGCATAACAGTATCCATAGACTGGTTTACGATGCGCACGAAAGCGTGACGTCCGGCACCGGATTTGACGTTGTTAAGGTCGATATTAAGAGTGGAGAGACGTATTTTTCCTGCTTCGAAAGGATAATTTCGCGAAAGTGTCTGCGGTGTACCAACAACTGTGCCCGAAAGTCTGATAGTCTGCAACTCGTTAGAACCGGCCTCCTTAACCTTGACAGTCTTATTAAAATTTCCCGGTCGGCCTGTAGGGTTATAATCAAAACTTACTATAGTGGTATCACCCGGTGCGATGACTCCGTCATCGTAATAAGCCCCGGTGCAACCGCAACTCGGCCTTACGTCAGCGATTGTTGTAGGATAATCACCTACATTCACCAGACGGGCGTGGCCTCGTTTTGTGCCATCGGCCTCACGAAATGTACCGAAACTATATTCAGGGTCAAGTAATTTAAGGGTAGCATGAATGGCAGGTATCGACACCATAGAGAAGAGCGTCGCAGCCGCTACAATACCGGAAAATCGAGAGAACTTCATTATAAAACTACTAAAAATCGAAAAAATCGAGATTATTTTTCTTTGATATAACCCTTAATTTTAAGACGCACTTTGGCCGGGCGTCCGGTAGCGGTGACAGTCACCACCTTCTCAAACGAACCGAATCTGCCGGCCGGATTAAAGGTAACCTTAACAACCCCTCCCTTGCCGGGAGCAATGGGATTGGTAGGATAAGAAGGGCGCGTACAACCGCACTCAGCGGTAGCGTTGAGTATAGCCAGATTAGCGTCACCCTGATTGGTAAACTCAAAATTGTGCGAAACCGGACCACCTTTTTCGGTGATTGTGCCGAAATCGTATACCAATTCAGAAAATTTTATTTGAGCCGCTCCTACATTTTTATTCTTCTTGGCTACAGCAGAAGGAGCCGCCACTAAGGCAACGACAAAAACGAGAGAGAGTAAAGTGAGAAACTTCTTCATATCCTGATTTAAATTAAAAACATATTATCCCACGCCATCCCCTAAAGTAATAAACATTTATATTCCTATAGTATTAAACGTATATATTAAAGCAAAGTTTAGACCATCTGCTCATACAAAGATAAGATAAAAAAATGGTGGAGATACAATAAAACTATAAAAATCAGGATAGAGATTATAAAAATTAAAATATAATATTTGCAATTCAGAAAAAATTATTAACTTTGCACAAAAATCGGGGCGTAGCGCAGTCCGGTAGCGCACCTGGTTTGGGACCAGGTGGTCGCAG
>CAMWNR010000092.1 GCA_947175665.1 uncultured Porphyromonadaceae bacterium | reverse complement strand
ATTATAATAAAATTGGATTAGATTAATTATAATAAAATTGGATTAGATTAATTATAATAAAATTGGATTAGATTAATTATAATAAAATTGGATAGGATCAATTATAATAAAACTGGATTGGATTATTGGAGTAGGGAGAGGATTACAGCGTAGATGGTCATTACGGGGAGTACGAACAGTAGGGAGTCTATGCGGTCGAGGATACCTCCGTGACCCGGTATCAGGTGGCCGGAATCTTTGAGGTTAAGATTGCGTTTGAGCACAGACTCAAATAGGTCTCCGTATGTTGCGCTGACACTGATTAGGACTCCGGCAATCGTACACATGAGCGTATGATTGATAGTGGAGAATCGGAGTGTACTAAGAGCAGGGAAGTAGGAGAGAACCAAGCCTGCTATCACACTGCAAAGTAAGCCTCCCCAAAAGCCTTCCCATGATTTCTTGGGGGATACCCTTTCGAAAAGTTTATGTTTACCAAATAATGATCCGAACAGGAATGCACCTGTGTCATTTACCCATATTATTATGAATATGGAGAGTATGGCCATACCGGAAGAGAACAACATGCCGTATGCTGCCATTAATGCCAAGGGTACGCCTATGTAAGCCTGACCTGCGAGATCAGCGGCCAAAAGTTTTTCCGGATGAGAATGGTTGGAATAGATTGTAATTACAAATCTACCTATTAACCACGCAATCCAGCAGAAGAAAGGAACTATAAACACACTGCATATCAGCAACAGTACACCTAAGATATCATATATTGAAGTGAAAGCATCCTTGTTCCAATCAGCGTAATGCATCTTACGGAACTCAATAATTGCCAATATTCCGAGGAGGCATGCCAATACCACTATGCCTGCTTCATTACATAAACAGCATCCCACAATTATCAATATGTATATAGCGCCGGATATTGCCCGGATAAGTGTCGATTTAGGATCTAATGCCATATTATACGGTATAATTTACTTACTTAACTGCAAAAGTAGTAATTCCGATACTCATAGCCAAAAAAATCGTGAGATATTAATTGGATGGATAGGGATATTCCCGGTTTATTAATTGGAAGTAAGGGGATTTCTTAGGTTATTAATTAGGAGTAGTCGAATATTTTCCTTTTATTAATCAAATATAGAGTGATCGGTATTATTTATATATTTATAGGAAAACCGGATCGATATGAATAATAAATAATCCCGCATCAAATGAATTTTAATCATTTTGGTGCGGGATTTATGAAATTATTTCCTTACTGCTTTTGCAGTGGCGGGCATAAAAGTCTGTTAATCTTCGTTGAGATCCTTGGGCAACGCAGCGAGTTTCAGGTCATGACCATCTATAAATGCCAAAATCTGATCTTTCTCCTTGCACTCTTCCACATCGGCCAATATTCTGCGACGGGCATTATATGCAGAAGTATTGCTGTGATATAGATGACGATAAGCGCTCGCAATATTATCAAGCGTACTTTCGCTGAAATTACCTTTGCGGAGTACAAAAGAATTAATGCCTTTATACTCGATAGGATTATGAGCCATAATTACATAGGGTGGTACGTGGCCATTAACACGACAACCGCCCTTAATAAGACACCATGCACCCACATCGCAACGTTCGTGAACCAATGAGTTAGAGGAGAGAATGGTATAATTACCGATTTTAACATCTCCGGCAATCTTAACGGCATTACCTAATACGCAATAGTCTCCAATAACCGAGTCATGGCCGATATGAGTCTGAGCCATGACAAAGGTATTATTACCGATTCTGGTAGCCTCATCCTTATGGATAGAGCGGTTAATGATTACATGTTCGCGGATAATAGTGTTATCACCGATGATTACCATACTGTCATCACCTTTCCATCTGAAGTCTTGCGGAGTCGCCGCAATAACGGCACCTTCGAATATCTGACAATTATTGCCGATGCGGGCACCTGAACGGATAGAGGCATTCGGACGGATATGGCAATCATTACCGATTACCACATCGCCTTCGATGTATGCGAATGGTTCGACTATGACGTTGTCACCCAACTTTGCATTTTCGTCAACGTAAGCGAGTTTAGATATTTTATTCATGTTAAGTAAGTAATGGAAATTAAACGATATTATGAAATTAAGCAGTAAATGAATATCTTGTGCAATAAAACTTAATCTTTTTGGCTAATTTCCAATTGTCACTCAGTCAGATACAAAGTATCTTCCTTCGCTCCGCATGGAAATTATCTCAAAAATCTTTAAGTTTTATTTGCACATTAATTTTCATTACTTACTTAATAATTTTAAAGGTTAACTAAGTTTTTATCTGCCACCGCCTACGGCCTGATAAAGTTCGATGAGAGCGGATACCTTGTTATGCCAGCAAGCGAGACTTGCAAGTTGAGCCTGCAGAAGACTTGAACGTGCGGTAAGAACCTCGAGATATGTAGTCTGTTGGCCGAAAGCGAGCAATTCCTCAGTATATTCGACAGATTTTTCCAGACTTTCCACCTGTTTCTCCACCTGCACTCTCTTCTCATCATTTTTTTGATACTTAACCAGCGCATTTCTTACGTCGGCAGAAGCATTGAGAATAGAATACTCAAACTTATTAAGAGCGATCTGCTGATTAGCCTTAGCGGCTTCAAGAGCCGCAATATTGGCACCGCGCGAAAAGATTGGAGCGGTAAGCGAACCGGCCAACTGTATAAACCATTTACCGGGGTTAGTAATCATGTTGCCGATAGCGTTAGTAAATCCACCCTGAGCGGAGATACCGAGAGTCGGATAGAAATTAGCGCGAGCCTGATTAGTGGCATAATAAGCGGAAGCAAAGCCTCTCTCGGCAGCCGCCACATCCGGACGGGCAGCAAGATACACTACGGGAATATCCTCGCTCAGCATAGCCGGAAGAGAGAAATTGAGGTTAGAACCGATCTCCCATGTCTGTGGGAAGGTGTTGAGTAAAAGCGACAGAGTATTCTGAGTAATCTGTATGGACTGCTCCAGATCAGGTATAGAGGCGAGAATGCTATACAAATTTGCTTCACTCTGCACTACACCTGCTGCGGTAGTCTTGCCAACCTCCTTCATCAACTTCATTGACTCCACCTGATCCTTCCAGATTTCTGCAGTACGCTTGGTCAGGTCAAGTTGCTGGTTAAGAAGCATGAGTGCATAATATGTAGAAGCCACCCCACATACAATCTGCGACTGAGCAGCCTGACGATAAGCCTCCATCTGCTCTACTGCTACTTGGGCCCCGCGTTTACGGTTAAGAATCTTACCGAATGCGTCAATTTCCCAATTAAGGGAGGCGGGAATAGTATAACTCCAATTCATGTGCGATCCACCGTAAGAGGCAGTGCCACCGTTAGGTGCAATAGCGAGAGAAGGGAAATAACTCAACTTTGCACCCTTAAGTTGCGCTTTAGCGACCTCAATATTAAGGCGCGCATTTTCCAGATCAGTATTGTTGTCAAGAGCGGTTTGGATGAGGCTCTGCAACTGGGGATCAGTAAAGACTTCACGCCAGGAGAGATAGGGGAGAGATGCAGAATCCTTGGGAGCCTCTAAAGATTGTTTGTAATTATTTACAATTGCATTATCATCGGGCAATTGATACTTCTTGTAGAGGTTGCAACTCCCGAGGGATGTTGCAACCACTGTAAGAATTAATATATTTTTGATTTTCATTACCTTAATTATTTGTTAGGTGCATACTGTTCGATTTCAGAAGATACTTCAGAAATATCTTTATCTTTCCACTTGACAGGCGAAATCTTTTCCTGTAGTGATTGGAATGCCACGAAGAGAGCGGGCACAATCAAAACCTGAAGTATCATACCTATCAACATACCACCGATCGCACCTGAGCCGAGAGCCTGGTTACCGTTCTTACCTGCACCGTGTGCAAACATCATCGGCAGCAGACCGATAATCATAGCAAGAGAGGTCATAAGGATAGGACGCAGACGGGCCGATGCACCCTGAATGGCGGAATTAAGAATACTCATACCTATTTTACGACGGTCGAGCGCAAACTCTACGATAAGGATAGCATTTTTGGCAAGCAGACCGATAAGCATGATGAGAGCAATCTGAAGATAGATATTATTATCGATATCCATCATCTTTGCGAATATGAAGGTACCCATTAGGCCGAACGGAACCGAGAATATAACGGCCCAGGGGAGAATATAACTCTCATATTGAGCGGAAAGAATAAGATATACGAATATGAGAACCAGAATAAATACATAACCTGTCTGACCGCTTGAGCCACTTGCTTCCTCGCGGCTCATACCTGAGAACTCGAAACTGTAGCCTGCAGGGAGAGTCTCCTCCGCTACGCGAGTCACAGTTGCGAGAGCCTCACCTGAAGAGACACCGGGCGCAGGCGAGCCGGTTACAGAGATAGCGGTATACATATTGAAGCGGTCGATAAGGTCCGGACCGTATACGCGGGTAAGTTTGACGAAGTTATCGATCGGAGCCATTTCAGCACCATTGCGTATCTTGATCTGCTTAAGAGTCTCGGGCGAGACACGTGCATCGGGAGATGCCTGCATCATTACGCGGTAAAGTTTACCATAACTGTTGAAGTTAGAGATATACATACCGCCATAATAACCCTGGAGAGCAGATAATACAGCATTCTGAGTCAGACCGGCTTGTTTTACCTTAGCCACATCGATCTCCACCATATACTGCGGGAAAGTCGGGTTAAAGTTAGAGTAAGCCATCTGGATATTGGGATCCGCATTAAGAGCACCGATAAATCTCTGATATACCTCAAAGAACTTAGAGAGATCACCACCGGTACGGTCCTGGAGTTTAACCTCAAAACCGTTGGTTACAGAATAACCGGATATCATCGGCGGCTGGAAGAACATCACTCGGGCATCCTTAACGCCGGCGGTCTTCATAAACAACTGACCTAAAACGGCAGAAGCAGATTCGGTAGCGGCATCACGATCATCCCAATGCTTCAGTTTAATGATAAAAGAACCATAGGTATTACCCTGACCACCTACAAAACTGAAACCGGTGATAGCAGTACGGCTGTCAACCGCACGGATAGATCCGATAATACTGTCTATGCGGTTCATGGTAGCCTGAGTACGTTCCTGCGAAGTACCAGGCGGAAGAGTTACAACACCCATTATAGTACCTGTATCCTCGGTCGGAACAAGCGATGTCGGAGTGATAGACATAAGCCATACAAGTACACCGACAGAAACTGCTACAAAACCGAAGCCTACAATCTTATGCTTGCAGAACCACTTAACGAGTTTGTCGTAAATATGGAGAATCTTATCAAAAGTATTGTTGAAGGCATCAAGAAACTCCTTGGTAAAGATACCGATCAGGGCAATAATCGCTACGGCTACTGCGATACAGGAATGAAGTACATTTTCAAATGTATACCATCCGAGTACAAGGAATACGATAGCAGCGATAAGGAAGATTGTGGTGATCAGCGGAGGGAACTTAAATCTCTTCTTATAAGTTGTCACCATAGTTTTAGCCGCCTCACCGTATGCTTCGCGCATACTCTCCTTGAGAGAAGCGGAATCCTTATGACCCTTCAAGAAGAGGGCACAAAGTGCAGGGGAGAGGGTAAGCGCATTGACTGCCGACAGACCGATCGCCATAGCCATAGTAAGACCGAACTGGCGATAGAATATACCGGAAGTACCACCCAAGAAAGATACCGGAATAAACACAAGCATCATTACAAGAGTAATAGAGATAAGAGCACCGGATATTTCACGCATTGCGTCGATAGAAGCCTTACGGGCGGACTTGTAACCCTCATCAAGTTTGGCGTGTACCGCCTCGACCACCACTATGGCATCATCGACCACAATCGCAATCGCCAGCACGAGTGCCGA
This sequence comes from uncultured Porphyromonadaceae bacterium, assembly GCA_947175665.1. Taxonomy (GTDB): domain Bacteria; phylum Bacteroidota; class Bacteroidia; order Bacteroidales; family Muribaculaceae; genus Lepagella. The sequence continues at coordinate 2,792 of CAMWNR010000092.1, read as the reverse complement.
GAGAGTAAGAAGGTTAATGGTAAATCCGAAGATATAAAGGAGGAAGAATGTACCAATCAACGCTACCGGAATAGCAATCATCGGGATAAGGGTAGAGCGGAAATCCTGCAGGAAGATGAAAACTACAAGGAACACAAGTACAAAAGCCTCAAGAAGGGTCTTGATAACCTCATGGATAGAAGCGAAGAGGAAGTCATTAACAGACATGATAGTCTTCAACTCCAAGCCTTTAGGGAGATCCTTACGGTCCTTGTCGAGGAGAGCCTCAATATCTTCAATAACCGCTGTCGCATTCGAACCGGCACTCTGATATATCACCGCCGAACTACCGAGTTGACCATTGATGTGGTTTTCAAAACCGTAAGTAAGGCGACCTAACTCTACTTCAGCCACATCGCCCAATCTGAGAATCTCACCGTCAGAGGTGGCGCGGAGAATAATATCTTCAAACTCATTGGGATCGCTGAGACGGCCTTTATATTTGAGTACATACTGGAAACTCTGGTTACCCTGTTCGCCCAATTGACCGGGAGCAGCCTCAATATTCTGTTCGGCAAGAGCGGCTGTGACATCAGAGGGCATCAATTTATACTGCGCCATCACGTCAGGCTTAAGCCAGATACGCATAGAGTAATCAGCACCAAATGACATTGCATCACCTACACCCGACACACGCTTGACTTGCGGGAGAATGTTGATGCTCATATAGTTATCGATAAACTGGGTGGTATACTTATTTTCTTGATTAAAGAGGCCGATAACCATAAGCATAGAGGTCTGACGCTTTTGGGTAATAACACCTACCTGATTGACCTCAGAGGGTAAGAAAGGAGCAGCCTTAGATACACGATTCTGTACGTCGACCGCTGCGATATCCGGGTCGGTACCCTGCTTGAAGTATACCTCGATAGTAGCAGAACCGTTATTAGATGCCGAAGAGGTCATATAGTCCATGTTTTCGGCACCGTTAATCTGCTCTTCAAGAGGAGCGATGACAGAGTTAAGCACTGTCTGTGCGTTAGCACCGGTGTAAGTCGTAGTTACGCGGATGGTAGGGGGCGCAATATCCGGGTACTGTTCGATAGGAAGACTTACCAGGCCGAGAAGACCGAAGATCACGATAAAAATCGAGATCACGGTAGATAGTACCGGCCTATTAATAAAATTATCGAGTTTCATTGTTAAGATAAATCTTAATTTGGAAGTGATTTTATTATAAGAATAAACTTGATTTAGCCTGATTAATCTTGAATTAACCTGATTAATCTTGAATTAACGTGAATTAACCTGATTAATCTTGATTAATCTTGATTTAGGCTATTATCTTGATTTATTCTTAAAATTTGAGATTGAGTTATTGGGGTTAGTTCTTGGGTTTGATTACCATACCGTCCTGTACAGAGATACCAACACCCTCTATTACAACCTTGTCACCCTCTTTGAGGCCGGAAGTTACGATATAACTCTTACCGTCAGAGAGGTCAGATACAGTAATGGGAGTAGAATGTACTTTTGCACTGTCACCTACAACATAGCAGAACTTCATATCCTGAATTTCAAAGGTAGCGCTTTGAGGAATCTGGAGTGCTCCGTCAGAGACAGTAGGAATAAGTATTTGTCCGGTATTGCCGCTACGCAACATACCCTCCGGGTTGGGGAACGATGCACGTACTGATGCAGAACCGGTAGATTGGTCAAGTACACCTGAGATAGAGATAATTGTACCGGGGTATTCATAAATGCTACCGTCGGCCAACTGGAGTTGTACCTGCGGCATACTGCTGCGTGCAGCCTCAACCGAACGTTTGCCTCCATCTGTAAGGGCGAGAAGTTCCTTCTCGGTAATAGAGAAGAGAGCCTCCATTTTAGTATTATTTGAAATAACTGTAAGTAAAGTGGAAGGGCTGACGAGAGTACCCTCTTTATTGTCGATAGTACCCACCATACCTGCTACCGGAGATTTCACGATAGAGTAAGAGAGGGCCTTTTGCGCAGAGATAAGATTAGCATTACTCTGATTGAGTTGTGCTTTAGCGGAATTAAGGGCATCGACCGAAGTCTGATAAGCGGGGGCACCGATAATACCCTTATCCAAAAGCAACTTATTATTGTTAGCATTAGTTTGTGCAGTATTTACATTAGCCTGAGCAACAGCCACCGCTGCCTTAGCCTGATCTACCGCTGCCTGTAATTGAACCTTGTCAATTTCAAAAAGAACTTGACCTTGAGAAACATGTTGACCTTCCTTGACATAAACCTTAGTAAGAAATCCTGTAGCCTGAGGACGGATCTCGACATCGTTTTCACCTTGCAGGGTACAAGGGTAAGCGGTGTTGAGAGTAGCATCAGATGAGGTAACAGTCATTACTGCAAGTTCCGGGATCTGTTGCGTCTGCTGTTGCTCCTTTTTACAACCTGTAGAGACCATAGCAAAAATCGCCAACGCAGTACCTACATACAAAATGTTAGTTTTCATAAATAATATAATTTATAGTGTAATTGTAATTTTTCAAAAAAATCAGGGAGTATCACCTTAATAATAAGACCATAAATCTGCATAAAATTAAAGTTTAATAACCGTTAAAATTATGTCAACAATCTTAATTACCGTAAATAAAGAGATATTGGATCATATCATCAAAGAATAATAAGATTATAAGAATCCTATCAAACTTAATCATGCTGAAAATAATACCAAAATCTACATAAGCAAGATTTAAAATAAGTCCATATATAGTCAAAAATTCATGTAAAATTACAAAAAAAATTTTACTCAATCAACAAATATAAGG
>CAMWNR010000091.1 GCA_947175665.1 uncultured Porphyromonadaceae bacterium | reverse complement strand
TGTCTCGTGGGCTCGGATCTGTGTATAAGAGACAGGGGGAGGGGAGGTTATCTTTGTTGAAAAAAAAGATTATGGGTAAAAGTAAAGATACCGGAGTGGGGAGATTGTTTGAGGTGTTCTTGCGTGATTATGTGCATGTGGAGGATATGGCTGCCGATTTCCGGCAGTTGACTCCTTATCAGCGATTGGCTCTACTTGAGAAATTCGCTTCATACGTTTGGCCTAAAATGAAGTCAATCGAAATGGAAGTATGCCATGAAGAGCGATCACCCGGGATGATTTCTCTCATTCGCCATCTGGCTGAAACCGGAGGCGGCGGTAATGTATGACTATTTGCTGAGTGTTGTGACGTGGCGCCCTGAAAGGTCGTAGGTCTGCATACGCAGATACCAGCCGAGGGCTTCGTAATCTTTGCCAAATTCCGCTTGTTTCTCCACACTCACAGGTTTGCCGATTGTAACCTTCATAGGGCGATTCTTCTTTTTAAACAGTTCGCGAGCCAGAAAAGCAGTACGCAGGGGTACGCAGTGATGGCCGAGCCATGTAAACAGGCGTGAGTTGCCGCCATGAAAGTATATCGGAATTACGGGTACTTTCGCTTTCTGTATAATCTGGAGTACAATCGGTTGCCAGGGGCGGTCTACAATAATACCATCCTTGTCGGTCATGCCAATGGCACCGGCCGGGAAGAATCCTACCGGATCCCCTTTCTTAAGCATCGACAAAGCCTCCCGCACACCCGCTACAGAAACCTTGCGTTTTTCGGGGTCGGTCGATGCTGACTGATCTACGGCAATAAAGTTGGGGCGCATAGCCGAGATACGGTTAAGTATCATATTGACCATAACCTTATACTCAGGGCGTAAGCGGGTTATTATATATATCAGCGCTATGCCATCGATCGACCCGAAAGGGTGATTGCTGACCGTGATAAAGGGACCTTCCTTGAACTCTTCAAGATTTTCCAGACCCTCCACCTCGAGGCCAATATTGAACTCATCGACCATAAGGTGCTTGACAAAGTCGGGTCCGGGCTCTTTGCACCATGCGGAGTGCACACGGTTTACTTCGTCAATCTCAAGCAGATGCATCAGCCATTTTACAAGCCGGGGGTATTTGCCTGCGGCAGGTACGATTTCTGCCACATCCGCAAGGTTTATCACATCCGGACGCACTTCGATACCGGGGTATCGGTCGAATACAAATACATCTTCCCCTTTGCTGTTTTTTTGAGTTGTCATCATGATTATGTGTGCGCTTTTTATTTATGGATGATACCTAAGCCGGTGAGCATACGGGTAATATAAGGGTCAACCCAAGTGGTCTTGAATACGAAGTTTTTCTGCAACAGGAAATTCCATACCAGCGATACCGCAAGTGCTACCGATAGTCGTACTGCGAGAAATATACCGTCTTTGGCGATACCCACCGTCTCCTGCAGCCAATGCCAGTCGTGTACCCAATGGTAGATATATTGGGTGCCGAAACTATTCAGGAGCAGAGAGCCTGTCCATACAAAGATATACTTCACCAGGGCTACACGCAGATCGACCCCTTTAGCATGAAAGGTATATTTGTAATTGATAGTACAGTTACATATCCCCCCGATAAAAGCACCTATGGCTGTTGAGAGGAATGGGGTAAGGTGGCATACGGCAAATGCCAGAAAAGATATAAGCGTATCGATCCATCCGCATATCTGCGATGAAACGCTCGAGCGGATAAGGGTATAGAAGAAACCATCATTGTTGATGATTTTATCTTTAACATTTTTAAATTGCCGCAGAGTCTTGGATTGTGTAACTTGCGGTGATTTTTCTCCCTTGGTGTCCACGCTGTTATCTTTTTGTGGTTTTGGGTATGGAAGTAAGTAGACGCAAAAACAGTTTCTTAATCCTGAAGCCGATTACTTAACCGGCTTTTTATAAGGTTTAAGAGGGTCAATTATAGCGAGTTGACGCAGATCCTTGGCAAGCGATACTATGTATACGATATAGAGGCCTGCGGCTACTGCCGCTCCCAGACAGTCGTAGACTGTAAAGAACTCATCGCCGATAGCAAAGCCTACATCTTCCATCGGGAAGTATATGTAGAGTATGCACACCAATATGATGATAAGACGCATCTCGGTGGGTCCGAGACTTGCATAAGTAAGGCGGAACTTACCCATCACAATAGTTGAGAGGTAAGTATAAATCGACATACAGAGGTAACCTCCCATTATAAACAGTGATATGCTCAGATCCATCATCGGTGACAGTCCTAAACCTATGCAGAATAGACAGGTGGTGAGAGCATCGAGCGAGTGGTCGATAAAGAAACCGTATTTCGGACGCTGCAACCCGCGTACACGCGCTAAATTGCCATCGAGCGAATCACCATACCAATTGAGTATCAGAAAGAAAGATGACGCGTAAAAATAATAAGGGTTAAGATTAGCGAGCCAGCAGAATGCTGCATAAAAAACTGCGGCTGCCACACCGATATAGGTGAGAATGTCAGAGGTCATCCATTCGGGCTGACGCTCTGCGAGCCATACGGTTAATTTTCCCTCCGCTCTGTTCAGAATAGAGGTTTGTATTCTTTCGGCTTTTTCATTTCCCATGATTGTCAAGTAGTTAGATTGTATTACAGTGTTGTTGATGAGGGTGAAATCGGTATGATCTCTCCCTCTTGATACTGCAAATATAGCACTAATATTTGAATTACGCCTCCAATCGGCTTATAAATCGTGCTTTTGGCGATGTTACGGATAATTACCAGGTTGGGGTTTTTAATTGGTTATGGGGTATTGCTCAAGTAATTGCTCTACACATTGTCGCAGTGCGTCAGGGGTGTTGGCAGGGATGCGTACGGCACGGCAACCGGCATTCAGGCCGGCGTCGACATCGCGCTCAGAGTCACCGATCATAAATGACGAGGCGAGGTCAATGTTGAAATCCTCGGCGGCCTGAAGTAGCATACCGGGTTTCGGTTTGCGGCAGTCGCAGTCTATCTTAAGTTCGGGCACCTCACCCTCAAACCCTCGGTCCGGGTGATGGGGGCAGTAATAGAGGGCGTCAATATAAGCCCCTTCCTTACCTAAGAGAGTTGCCATTTTGCGGTGTATCTCATCTAATTGCTCTACGGTAACTTCACCACGCGCTATAACCGGTTGGTTGGTAACTACTATGGCAAGGTATCCGGAATTGTTGATCATGCGGATAGCCTCCGCAACACCGGGGATAAGTTTGAAGTCATCAATATTGCGCAGAAACCCTACGTGATCATTGATGGTGCCATCGCGGTCGAGAAAGAAGGCTTTCTGTTTATTTGCGAGATTACGTGCTGATACCACTCCCGAAAGAAAATCCTGCTTGACGGCCTCAAATCGTTCGGGAGTCCCCATATCTTTCACATACTCAGGACTATCGTAGCAATACATAAGCCCCGATCCGGCCAAGGGTTTCAATAAATCACGGTCAAGATCGACCTTACGGATCTTGCCGTCCTGATCCGGAGTGCCTACTGAGGCGGCATCGATACCGGAATCATCAAGCAGGCCCGGACTGATAACATGTAGGCCAGCATTTACACGATTGTCATAATATTGCGGTCGGGCCTCCTCTTTGGTAAGCCAGCGCTCTACGCGGTGCTGATCATCAGCGATTATAAGACCACTGTCGTAAGGATGAGAATTGGGATGAGTAAAGAGAGTGGCGAACCCACCATGTTTTTTATGAAAATCTACAATACGGCGGAAGTCGATGTCAAACATCGCATCGGCGTTAAGTAATAGAAAATCATCGGTAAGTTGCTCTCTGAGTTTAAATAATGCACCGGCGTTGCCTAACGGTGTATCCTCATTAAAGTAAGAGATGCGCACACCGAAAGGGCGACCTGTGGCCGGGGAGATACCTGAACCGTCACCGAAGTAATCCATTATTACATTACCCAGGTGTGAGACGGTGATAATAATATCATCAAAGCCTTGCTCGCGGAGATGGTCTATCTCATGTTCGAGTACGGGACGTCCGTCAATATTTATCATCGGTTTGGGAATATCCTTAAACAGAGATGAAATGCGGGTCCCCTTGCCGCCGGCCATTATTACGGTCTTCATGACATGCTTATTTTTTAAGTAAGTAATGAAAATTAAACGATATATGGAATGAAGTAATAATAAAATATCTTGTGCAATAAAACTTAATCTTTTTGGCTAATTTCCAATTGTCACTCAGTCAGATACAAAGTATCTTCCTTCGCTCCGCATGGAAATTATCTCAAAAATCTTTAAGTTTTATATGCACATTAATTTTCATTACTTACTTAGTTCCGAAAATCTCGCGCTCTACCAGACAGCAAATAATATGTCCGATCATGGTCTGCGCCTCCTGTATGCGGGGAGTAGACTCGCTGGGTACTTTTATCACGAGGTCAAAATCGTCCATTTTACACGGTTTCGCGCCTGTAAGCGCGATAGTGAAAATCCCCTTTTTGCGGCATTCCTCAAGGGCCTCAACAATGTTGCGTGAATTTCCGGATGTTGAAATACCTATAAAAATATCACCGTCTACACCCTGAGCCTGCACCTGACGGGCAAAGAGGCGGTCAAAACCGTAATCGTTGCCGATAGCGGTGAGTATTGAGGTGTCGGTGGTAAGAGCAATCGAGGGGAGACCCGGTCGGTCGAAATAGAATTTGCTTACAAATTCGCCTGCGAGATGCTGAGCATCGGCAGCACTGCCGCCGTTGCCGGCAAACATGGTTTTCTTACCTGCACGATAAGCGTGAGTGCAGAGGTCAGCGGCCTGACGTATCTTGGCTATCAGAGCCGGGTCATTAAGTATCGCTTCCTTAACACGGATACTTTCGGCTACCTGATCGGATATAAGTTGATGTTTCTCGGTATTCATGTGTAAATGCTTATTTACTTACTTTGTCGGTATCATAAATCTTCCAACCGTGGGCGCCCCCCTCGGTAAACTGGAAGGGCATCACAAAACCCGGCAGGCGCTTTAACGCATTGATTACAAGGGGACGCTTGGTGGGTTGCACCATAAACATGATAAAACCGCCGCCTCCGGCACCGCTTACCTTGCCCGAAACAGCACCGGCCTGCAGGGCTACATCAAAAGCCTCCTGTATCATCGGATTGGAGATAGCACCGGCCATTTTCTTTTTATTTTCCCACCCTTTGCCGAGGATTTCGGCAAAGGCACCCATATCACCTTTTAGCAGAGCATGCTTCATATCGATGGCTGATTGCTTAATGGCGTGCATGGCCTCAATAGCATCATTATTGCCGCGGATGGTGTTTTCGCGCTGCTCATTGATAATTTTCGCGCTGCTGCGTGATGCTCCGGTAAAGTAGAGTACGATATGATTTTCGAGTTCGTCTACGATCCAACGCTTGATTTTAAGCGGATTGACAATAACAAGGTCATCTTTATGAAATTCCATAAAATTGAATCCACCGAATGCAGCGGTATATTGATCCTGTTTACCACCCTTGAGGGCAAGATCCTTTCGCTCGATTTCGTAGGCCAGGCGTGCTGTCTCATAGTCTCCCAGCGGGAGCGACAGCCACTCTATAAAGGCCTTGAGTATGCAGACCACCATCGCCGATGATGTGCCGAGTCCGGAACCTATAGGAGCATCGTTAAAGGTGGTGATTTTAAATCCTCGGGGGGTTATATTGAAGTCGCGTACGATACGATTGTAAGTGCCTTTAATCAGCGAAGCCTCACCATCGACAGCGAGAGAGGGGGCGAGGGGATATGACTTGAAGCAGTCGGCATCGTATGAGTTGATTATAATCTCGTCAGAATCAATCTCTTCGATAGTGCAGTAGGCATATAGGTTGATAGTGGCATTGAGTACCAATCCTCCATAGAGATCGCTGTAGGGGGAGACATCGCTACCCCCTCCGGCCAATCCTAACCGTAAGGGTGATTTGCTTCTGATAATCATAGATCTAAGGTTTGTTATTTTTAAGCGGGCTATGAGAAATAACCGCTAACTTAGCCGCGTAAAAGAAAAAATCTTTTACAAATATTTCACATTACCTGTTTGCAAAATTATAAAAAATTCGCAAACCCTCGAAATTTCACTAAAAAAATGAATATAAGGGGTGAGTAGGCATTCATTACAAGCGCATGACCGTAACCCGCTTTTACGACACTCCCGGCAGAATTATTCTAAGATATAGTAAGAGTGGTACAGTCGGTAGTTACCGAGAGGTGAGCCTGCGAGCCTTCCATTATCGGGAGGTTGTTAGTTGTATGACCGATAGGGAGATGCAGAGCGGTAGGGCAGAAGATCTCCCACTCTTCGAGCCGGGCGCGGATCATATCGGTCATGTCGCTGAAGTTGCGGTCGGGTTTATAGTCGGTAAAGTCTCCGAATATCAACCCCTCCACGGCATCGAGAGCCCCGCATAGATGCAGGCGCTTAAGCATGCGCTCCACCTGATATATCTTTTCTCCCACATCTTCCAGAAATAGTATTTTACCGCTGAGATAATCGGCAGTCAGAATATCCCAGGGGGTGCCTGCAAGTCCGTTGAGTACCGCCAGATTTCCCCCCACGATCATCCCTTTTGCTTCTCCCAAGGTACTCCATTCTCGACTCGGTTTTGAGTAACATATTTCTGAGCCGGGGTTTTCCATCATCTGCCACATGGCATCGGTACAGAGCGATAATTGCTGATGATCGGAGGGTGAGAGATTCTCTTTTACTACGAGATCGGAGGCATCGCCCACCTGCAGATGTCCGGCATAAAGGGTGAGTTGCTTGGCCATAGAGGCGTGGATGGATTTCACACCGGCTTTAAGCCAAAGAGCGTGAAGTGCCGAGATGTCGCTGAATCCTATAATCCATTTGGGGTTATCCTTAACCATCTGTTGCAGATGGTGGGAGAGGAGGTGTATACAGCCATAACCACCGCGGCCGCAGAGTATGGCCTTGATGGTCGGGTCGGTGAGAGCGGAGGTGAGATCGTCAAGTCGCTCGGAATCGGTAGCCGCAAAGGTACCGTGCTCATGTCCTCTCGCGTAGGGCATTTCAACCGGAATATAGCCACGTCGGGAGATCTCGGCAATCGCTCCGTCGATATATCCGGATTTTATTTCCGTGGCAGGTGAGATAATGGCGATCTTGTCACCGGGATGTAATGGTGAGGGTGTAATCATGAGGTATAAATTTGTCGGTTATTCCGGGGAGGTAATCAGAAGGTTACGTTTATGCCGGCTTCTTGCATCTTTGAGGCGATGCGCGCGAGTTCGTCGCGCTCTACCTTACGCAGGTTCTCTTCAGGTGTAGAGCGGTCAAGAGAATATATCATCACCTGGCGGGGCTTAATCGTGAGATAAGCGTTGATAAGAGCCTCGATCTCTTCGGGTGTAGTGTTGTCAATCTTCTTGCCGTTATGCTCGCCGCGAAGAAACATTGTCTGGATAATACCCTCATTTTCAAACTGCTTAAGTGCATCGATTACTCTCTCTACGGTGAAATCCGGAGAGTTGGGGTTGTCAATGGCGCGCATAGTGGATTCGATGGCCGAATCAAGTTTGAGGATATTATTGTCCACGAGTCTCAGGGCCTCGGCCACTTTAGGGTCAAAGATACGGGTGGAATTGGTGAGTACCGAGGTCTTGGCAGAGGGGAAATATTTATCGCGCAGTTCGTTGGTAATGCGCACTACTGTGGGGAAATGGGGGTGAAGGGTGGGTTCGCCGTTGCCGCTAAACGTTATTACATCAAGGTTTTCCCCTTTTTCTTTCATCTCGCTCAATTTCGCTTCGAGATCTCTGCGCAGTTTTTCTTCAGAAGGGAAGCCGGTGGTGCCGGTACCCTGAGCGTTATAACCCGCCTCGCAATACACGCAGTCGAAACTGCAGATCTTACCATCGTCAGGGAGGAGGTTGATACCCAACGACGTGCCGAGTCGGCGGCTGTGGATCGGTCCGAATACGGTAGAATGAAATAATACAGTCTGATCTTTACCCATGATTATATAGATTTGTAACTTACTTGATAGAAAAGGAAAAAATTATGATCTGGTATTTTTAAGAGCAGGTGCTATCGCAGCCGACAGGAGATATAAAATCACTAATAGCAGTACGATAGCGGCCGAAGCCGGCACAGATATCAGATATGCTATCCATAATCCCCCGAGGCCACCGATCAACGATAACCCTATTGAGGAGAAAAGCAGATTGCGGTAGCGCCCGGTAAATTTCTCAGCGATCATCTGCGGTAAAGATACCAGCGACATGAGGAGCATAATCCCTATCAGGCGGATAATCATAACTATGGCGATAGCCACAAGTATGGTCATGGCTAAATCTATCCACTTAACAGGGAGATTACGTGTACGCGCGAAATCGGCGTCAAAACTTACGGTGACTATAAGGGGATAGAAGATAGAGAAAAACAGTATCAGAATGCCGGCAAAAATGCCGAATTCCAACAGATTGCTCTTGTTGATGGTGAGCACATTGCCAAACAGGAATGTATTTAGTTCAGGCACATAGCCACTCGTAAGGAAGATAAAGAGTATACCCAATGCCATTCCTAACGCCCAGACCACCGCTATCGCGGAATCTTTGCGTGCTCCGCGCGAAGAGAGCCAATCTACGCCCAAAGCACCGGCTACGGCAAACACTCCGGCCATAAACATGGGGGATATGCCGAGAAAGTACCCGAGTCCCAGTCCACCGAAGCATGCGTGAGTAATACCTCCGGATATAAAAACCATCCGGCGGGTGACTATATAAGTGCCTATTATGGCGGCCACTATCGAAATCAGTACCACGCCCAGCGTGGCAT
>CAMWNR010000090.1 GCA_947175665.1 uncultured Porphyromonadaceae bacterium | reverse complement strand
CTGTACCTACTGACTGAGAGGAACCGAGATCAATATAGAAACCCTGAATACCGATCGCCTGATTCTCAGGTGTCGCCCAGCCACCACCCTCTTCGGGGAATAGATAGATGTTGCTGGTGTTGGCAGGAGTAACGGTCAGTTTCTCAAGATTCTCTGTCTTGAAGGTGTAAGTCTCTTCTTCGCCGGAACCGTTTACCTTGGTCCATGTTTTAGCCTCACCAAGTGTATAGGCAGGTTTGTCGGCAAGAATGTTGTCTTGTGCGTTGGCTGCAAAGGCAGACGCACTGATAGCGAGCATCGCTATCATCATTTTGCTTTGAGTAGACATCTTGTTTAAATCGATTTATGTTAGTTAATATATATAGTTATCAAACTCACGGCTCCACTTAATTAATCGATCATATCACCATACCATAGATAGCCCCAAAATTCAGGCATCCGAAAGAATTGGCGCTGATATGATTTATCGTAGAGAATCCGGTGCAAAATTATCTTACCAGCATATTATTTACAAATTTTTTACCTCTATATCACCTCTACAATACCTCTACAGCACCTCTACATATCATATACAACATGAAATTCAACTACTGTATATCAATGTGTTATAAATTATATGTTGTATAACATAATAATTTTCACCTCTACAGTTGATAAATTTGATGAAATTTGCAGGCAGAATAGTAATCATTAAGAATCAAATTGAAAATACTTCTTTACATACCTGATATCCGTAAACTGCATCGCTGCATCATCGGGATGATTAGCGCGGTAGTGACAGCGCTGATATTTGCACTCAACACCTCTGCGATGGGTAATCTGCAGATACGCTCATTTACACCCGAGATATACAATGGTGCATCACAAAACTGGGCCATCGCACAAGATTCCATCGGGCGTATATATGTCGGCAACCCGCATGGGGTGCTTACATTTGACGGTATCAGATGGAATCGTATTTTCCCCGCTAATTATTCTACCGTTCGATCTCTGCTCTATGATAATTCCTCTAAGCGGTTATATGCGGGTTGCTCTGAAGATTTCGGTTATTTCTCTCCCGAAGAGTCTACCGGTGAGTTGACTTACACTTCTCTCCTATCATCGCTCGGTAACGAGAAACCACAATTTTCTGAGGTCTGGAATATTTTGAAAGGTGACTCTACAGTCTGGTTCCAGACTGATAATCACATAATTGAATATAGAGGAGAGAAATCTCGCTCCATAAAGTTCGATCACCGCATCACCACATCTAACTACCTGGCCGGACGGTTATATATTGCCCTTGAGGATCAGAGCATTCTCACATACTCCAATGGTAGAATCATACCGCTTAAAGGTGCAGATATATTACGCGGTGTCAATATATGCGCCATTCTACCTTTTGCCAATAATAAATTACTGATCGCTACCCGCGAAAAGGGGTTGTATTTATACTCTGATAGTAATATCGAACCTTTAAATACTGATTTCTCCTCTTATCTGGAAAAAAATTTACTTTTCTGCGCTTCTGTACAGGGTGATTATTTTGCATTCGGCACTATTTCAGGGGGTGCAATAGTTAAGAATTTCCGTACAGGTGAAACTCACTACGTTAATAAAAATAGCGGGTTGCAGGATAATACCATACTCAAAGCGGAGTTTGATTACAATAATAATCTTTGGTTATGTCTCGACAATGGCCTTGATTATGTTCTTCTTAATTCTCCACTGCGCAATCTTGCCGGTGCTACCGATGCTATCGGTGCCGGGTATGCCGCGCTGCTTAACGGCTCAAATATACTTTTAGGCACTAATCAGGGACTCTTTTCCACCCCTTTCCCACCCCAAAGAGGGCCGGAACAGAAGCAAATGAATCGGGAAGTAGCAGGGCAGATATGGTCGCTGATTCAGATCGGAAATGATATTATGATTGCGGCAGACGCAGGCTTATGGGTTAAAAATAATGGAATTTATAAAGTGGCCGATATTCCGGGTACTCATAAGGTGGCAAAGTTGAAGTCGCCTGATAAAGCGATAGCCGCTTGTTACGATGGGTTTCATCTGATTCGTAAGGTCGGCAACCGATGGGAAGATGGAGGCATTATTACCGGCAATAAAGGTATCACCGGTGCCTTTAGCATTGACAATAAGAATAATATCTGGGTAAATCATTGGCTTAAGGGGATTTACCGACTCCATTACGATCATAATACCAATACTTTCTCTTCCGTATCTCTTTATTCTACGGCCAACGGGCTGCCCGACAACTCCGGTAATTCAGTCGACATATTAAACGGAGCGCCGGCAATCAGCACCCGATCTGCATTTTATACCTGGGATCCCTCTACCGACAGTATCGTGAAGTTTACGTTGCTGGATACCAATCTGGAAAAGTCTCAAGGCGAAGCAATTAAAATATTTAACGACTCTCTGCTCTTACTGCTGGCAAGCCGGTCTCTGCGCATAACCGATATAGACGCTTTTGGCAAAATGCGCTACCGCTCCGTCCCCCTCTTCTCCCCTACCGGCCACATAATTCCGGGCTTCGAGGAGATGATGCCTATCGCTTCAAACCGGATTATCATAGGTAATAATAAGGGATTCTGGATATGTGATACAGATAAGGAAACAAATCTGCCTCCCTTCCCTGCGGTTTATGTAAATAATGTTATAGCCAACACTGACTCTTTGATATACCGGGCAAATATGACCGGGAAGATAAATGGTATCAGGATACCGTATTCACTAAATTCGCTACGGTTCGAATTAGGCACTAATATTCTCTCGATCCTCCCTTCTTCGCTGAAGTGCAGTACCAAGTTGGAAAATTATGAAGAAGAGTGGGGGCCGTATAATTCCATTTTCAGCCGTGAGTACACCAAACTACATGAAGGTAAATATCGGCTGATGATAAGATTGAGTACCGGTGCAGATAATGAAATCATCGAGACTTCCTTTGATTTTGAAGTACTACCCCCGTGGTATCGCACTATATGGGCTAAGATTGTTTATTTCATTCTGTTATGTGGCGCGGCATATTTTATATATACTATTGCCATACAATGGAAACGCAGAGCGGAAAGCCGGGTTGAGCAACGTAAGGAAGAGGAGTTGGAAAAGATACGCAAAGATGCTCATGCCGAGGCATTAAGAAAAGATTACGAAATCGCTACACTTAAATCCGAACAACTCGAAATAGATGTGAAGCATAAAAGCGGCGAACTCTCGGCCGCTACTATGAACCTGATACGCAAGAATGAGATTCTAAATCTTCTGGCCGACAGAATTAAAATCATCAGCCAGTCGCCTGATATGACTCCTGAAATCAGAAAAGATCTGGCCAGACTTATTACGGCCATCAATGAGAATATCTCTAACGATGATGTATGGGATGATTTCAAAACCAATTTTGATATAGTATACAATAACTTTACCACCCGCCTTCACAATGAGTTTCCGACTCTGACAGTGGGAGACCTGAGGCTGTGCTGCTATATCAAAATGGGACTGTCGAGCAAAGAAGTCGCTCCTCTTATCAATATATCAATCAAATCTGTAGAGATGGCCAGATACAGAGTAAGACGTAAACTCGGTCTTACTGCCGGTGATGCCTCACTGACTGAATATATCGCTAATTATTAAAAAATCCACAAAGTCCCGGAATTACCAATCCTCGTCAAGCCGGGCCATTACGCACCGCCTCAAGATCGTAAACTACCAGAGGGTGTATCGCTTTGTTACGATACACCCTCTATACTAAAGTAATTATACGTTACAGTAAGTGTCACTAAAATCTTGACACACCGTTTACGAACTTATTAAGATAAGCGTGCTATGATGTCGGTCAGGAATTTCCAGAATTCAGATACACTCGGTATGTATACTTTCTCGCTCGGAGAGTGAATATCCTTAAGTGTCGGACCGAATGATATCATATCGAGATTAGGCATCTTCTCAAGGAATAGGCCGCACTCCAGACCTGCATGCAATGCTTCTACTTTCGGTTTGTAACCGAAGAGTTCTTCGAAACTCTCTTCTGCCACTTTAAGCACTTTTGAGTCGGGATTTGGAGCCCATCCTACGTAGGCATCTTCAAAGTTTACTTCGGCTCCTATCATCATGAAGAGTGCTTTTATGCGGTCGGCTATCTCATCGCGGCGGCTGTCGACCGACGAACGCTGATGTACGGTTACTATAATCTGACCATCCTTAATCTTAACCGATGCAAGGTTGCAGGAAGTTTCGATAAGACCTTCTACGGCACGCGACATACCCTGCACACCATTGGGGCATGCGAATATGGCACTGATCAGTTTTCCGGCTTCGTCAGACTCCATTCTCTCCGCCGGAGCACTTACTTTACGGCAGGTAAAGGTGAACTTATCACCCTCGGCAAGGAGTAACTCGGCATGTATCATATCGCTGAATGCCTTGACATCCTTTTCAAATTCCTCGGCATGTTCTGCGGCTACTCCTACGAGTGCCTTACACTCACGCGGTATCGCATTGGCAAGATTACCACCATCGATATCGCTTACTTCCACATCAAATTTCTGCATTTCTTCCCAGATGAACCGGGCAATAATCTGATTGGCATTACCTCTCCCTAAGCCGATTTCCATACCTGAGTGGCCACCGGTAAGATGATCTATGTGAACCTCCATCCATACTTTTGAGGCATCAGCGGCAACGCCTTTATAAGGCAGGGTACAGACGGTAATCTTACCTCCGGCGCATCCTATTACCAACTGTCCATGCTCCTCCGAATCAAGGTTGAGCAGAATATCGCCTGTTACAAATCCGGCCTTAAGACCGTTGGCTCCCGTAAGACCCTGCTCTTCATCGACTGTAAAGAGGCACTGCAGCGGACCGTGTACCAAGGTGTCGTCAAGAAGCACTGCCATTGCAGCCGCACATCCTAACCCGTTGTCCGCACCCAGAGTAGTACCGTCAGCCTTGACCCACTCGCCATCTACAATAGTAGTAATCGGGTCATTGAGAAAGTCATGGTTCTTATCGCCGCGTTTTTCGGCTACCATATCCTGATGACCCTGCAAGATGATGCCGGGGGCATTTTCATGACCGGGGGTAACAGGTTTCTTCATCATTACATTCCCTACCTCGTCTACGTTATATTCGATACCGTGACGTTGCGCCCAATCTACAAGAAAATTCTTCATCTTTTCGAGATGAAATGTAGGACGCGGGATTTTTGTGATTTCGTCAAAACACTCCCAAATAAGTTTGGGCTGTAAGTCTGTGATTTTCATGCTATTATTTATTTAAAAACGAGTTGCCGATTGTTTTTTATCGCAATCAGCAACTCTATATTATATTATATATCAGTTATCCTCGGCAAGTTTGAGGGTTTTACCGGTAGTGTGGGTATCACCTGCCGACACCGGTTTATTGTTCTTGGCTTCCTGAGCCTTAAACTTGGAATATGCGTTGGCCATCTTGGTGTGATAGCCTCGTTTGGCATAACTCGGACCATTGTACTTGCGGGCAAACGCGCTCCAACTTTTCACACGCAGGTCTTTAACCATTCCTGTATTTTCGAGAAAGGCAGCGAAGAGTTCCAGTTGTTCAAGTTCTGAATACGACATAAGCCGTACAAACTCATCTACACTCTCACATCCGCATATCTTATAATTAAAGCCGCCTATCTGAAACATTCCCCAGAATGTACCCATATTTGCACCCTGGGCATTTACCTTTCGGGCATTTATCAGTTGGGTCCATTCCTGACGTGCGTAACCGGTAAGTCCTGCAGGCACTGTCTCACCTTTGGCACCGGCCTTGGAAGCGGCCTTTGACGCAAACTTACGATACATTGTGGCATCGAAGTTGATAACCGGCACACCCGGCGCCCAGAACCCCTTCATGGCAGCCCCGGCTTCGATAGAGACCACCGCCTTTATGGCGGCCGTCTCCACTCCGAGTTCTTTGGCTACTTTCTGAAAATCTGCGTCTGTGAGATGCGCATATCTATTGGGGTCGGGGGCAGATTCAGAGACTGTATCGACCTGCACCTTAGCGGTAGCAGACACATTACTCCGCTCCGCATGCGCACACCCTATAGTCAGCGCCACAACAAGTGCCGCCCCACCGGCTACCCCGGCAAGAAGGCGCCTCATGCTTCTGCTACTTTCTCCAATACTCTGCAGAGGTGTTTCCAGAATTTATCTACAGTAGGTATCAGAAGTTGCTCATCGGGAGAGTGCACTCCGGTCATTGTAGGACCGAAACTCACCATGTCGAGATTAGGATATTTTGCCAGGAACAATCCGCACTCCAGACCGGCATGGATAGCCTTGATCGCAGGTTTTACATTAAAGAGTTCCTCGTATGCATCAGCCGAAATCTTCATGATGGGCGATTCCATATTGGGAGCCCAGCCGGGATAACCGTCTGAATGCTCTACCTTGGCACCGGCAAGTTGGAAATGAGCCTCTACCTGACCGGCGATATCCTTCTTGCGCGACTCTACACTCGAACGCTGAGATGTGGTAACTTTGATCTGATCATTCTCTATCATCTTTACCGCAGCAAGGTTGGTAGAAGTCTCTACGAGACCTTCAAGTTCGGTACTCATGGAGTATACTCCGTGAGGCGCTGAATAAAGCGCTCTTACCAGACGCAATGAAGTCTCGGAATCTATGCAGTATTCAGGTTTTTCGGTCTTTTCTATAGTAAGATTGATAGAGGGCTCCACGCTCTTATACTCATTGATGATCTCATCACGGTAACGGTGCAGATGCTTCATGACCTCTTTCTCATGGTCGCTGTGCACTCCGAATACAGCCTCTGCTTCGCGCGGGATAGCGTTGCGTAGATTACCACCGTTAAATTCAGATACCTCAATATCCCACTTTTGTGAACATTCCCAGATGAAGCGCGCCACCACCTTATTGGCATTCGCACGACCGGCATTGATATCGCTACCGCTGTGACCACCGAGCAGTCCGCTAACATTAACCTTGAGGAATACAAAATTTTCGGGAGAAAGCGATTTCTTATAACTGAAGATCGCTGTTGTGTCGATACCACCGGCACAACCTACAAAGATCTCTCCGTCATCTTCCGAGTCAAGATTGAGAAGCATCTGACCCTTGAGCATTCCCTCACCGAGATTTTGAGCACCTTCAAGTCCGATCTCTTCATTGATGGTAAAGAGAGCCTCTACAGGACCGTGTACAAGATTGTTGTCAATCATCACAGCCAGTGCGGCAGCCATACCTATACCATTGTCGGCACCCAAGGTAGTACCTTTGGCTTTTACCCAGTCACCATCAATATAGGTGTTGATAGGATCTTTCATGAAATCATGCTCTACATCGCTATTCTTCTCACAGACCATATCCATGTGAGACTGTAATACGACTGTCGGAGCATTCTCATGACCCTTGGTAGCGGGTTTGCGCATCACTACATTGCCACATTTATCGGTCTCTACTTCGATATTGTGCTTCTTGGCAAAATCGAGAAGGTACTGACGTATCTGCTCTTCATGACATGAAGGACGAGGCACTTTAGTAATTTCATCAAAACACTGCCAGATCAGTGCCGGCTTAAGATCTTTAATTTCCATGGTTATATATTTTATTTAAATTTACTTATTTAAGGTTGTTCCGCATTCCCGGATAGCACAGTGACAATTATCTTCACATATATCCTTCAGTCGGAAGTACCCACTGTTATTTTTAACATTCAAAACCGATAATCTCCCCAAAGATAACAATTTTTTTAACATCTTCACTCCAATCACTGATTTTTTTTATTAATTTTGCATCCAATCTTAGGCAGATATATCTCTATCCTCTGCAAGCAGATATATATCGGTCAAGTTTAATTAGCAAAAACCTATTATCAACATGAATAAAAAACTTTTTTCAATTCTCTCCATCATCTGCCTTATGGCGATGGCCGCATGTGGCAGTAAAACCGAAACCAAAGCGACCGATAAGCCCAAAAAAGTCGCTACATCTGCGAGTAAGAATCACGAACTCCCTAACTATCGCTATGTAGATATCGACAGCGTGCTTGCCAACTACCACCTCGCCAAGGATTATACCGATGAGATGCTCCGCCTGCAGAGCAATATGGAAAATGAGGCTAAGCGTCACGAAAATTCCATTAAGGCTTTTGCCTCTACTATGGAAAACAAGTATAAGAATAATCAGTATACCGAACAGACTTATAACGCTGACCAGCAGCGTATGCAGCAAATGCAGAATAATGCCGCTTCCGCTCTCGACAAATTGCAGCGCTCAAGCGCCGAGGCAGCAGCCGCAGGCGAAAAAGTTGTACAGGATTCTATCCACTCTTTTATTGAGCATTACAACGCTTCGCATCATTATGACGCTATTCTCCTCAAGGCTGCCACTCTCTATATCGACCCGGCTCTCGATATCACCGAAGAGGTTATCGAAGGTCTTAATGCCCGATACAATAAGAAGCAGGAGAAGAAATAAATTTATCCGCTTGCGATTGATATAAAGAGGGTGCATCAAAATATTTTTTTGATGCACCTTCTTACAATATTATCCTTCTCCGGTATTATCCTTCTCCGGCCGCAAGGAGTGTGAGGGAGTTATTAAATTAACACACTTGACGCCTGATATAATATTTTTATGCCGCTTGTGCGTTATCTTTATAATACGTCTCTTTGAATCGGGATGTTTTGAATATTTCTTGACTTTAACTTCAGATTTAATTACAAATGCTTGATGATAATATAATCCAAAAGGAGGCAAACGAGCGTACTGTACTCGTTGGCCTGATTACCCGAAATCAATCGGAAAGCAAGGTTAATGA
Source organism: uncultured Porphyromonadaceae bacterium (assembly GCA_947175665.1). Taxonomy (GTDB): domain Bacteria; phylum Bacteroidota; class Bacteroidia; order Bacteroidales; family Muribaculaceae; genus Lepagella. The sequence continues at coordinate 139 of CAMWNR010000090.1, read as the reverse complement.
ATACCTTGACGAACTTGATTTTCTCGCCCATACCGCCGGTGCCGAACCGGTAGCGCGGTTTATTCAAAAACTCGATTATCCCAATCCACGTACCTACGTAGGTACCGGCAAACTTCAGGAAATCGCTGATTTTGTAGAA
>CAMWNR010000089.1 GCA_947175665.1 uncultured Porphyromonadaceae bacterium | reverse complement strand
CGCACTACGAACTGCAACCCTTCGGGTGTCAACTGCTCCGCGGCAGCGCTCCATGCGGCATCGGGGTTGCAATCACTCTCTATGATAAGACCGCCAACACCCATCTCGTCTGCCTGCCCCGACAGCGGCGCGATAAGTTCCCGTTTGCCCCCTATGTGCGATGGGTCTACTATTATCGGGAGATTCGGGAAACGCAGTCTCAACTCGATAGGTATATGCCATTGCGGCACATTGCGGTAGAGATGCTTGCCATATACCGAAAATCCGCGATGTATCGCACCTAAACGTGTTATACCGGCATTGTAGATACGTTGCAACGCACCTACCCAGAGTTCCAGGTCGGGGTTGACCGGGTTTTTAATCAACACCGGTATATCTACCTTAAGTTCCTGCAAAGTATCTGCTATCTCCTGCATTGCAAAAGGATTGGCCGAAGTTCTGGCACCTATCCATATCATATCAATACCGGCCTCGACGGCATCGGTGACATGCTGACGGTTTGCTACCTCACACGATACCAGCATACCGGTTTCTTCCTTAACCTTTTTAAGCCATTCCAGACCCGGCTTACCGACACCCTCAAAACCACCCGGCTTGGTACGCGGCTTCCATATACCTGCTCTGAAAACCTTAATACCATTTGCCGCGAGTTCGCGCGCGGTAGACAAAGTTTGTTCTTCGGTCTCGGCCGAACATGGACCTGCTATCAGAATCGGTTGGTCAGCCTTAAACAGATCCGGGAATAGTGGTTGCAAATTATCTAACATTGTGCTTACTATCTACTTAATTTATTTTGTCATATAATTATTGATTCTGCGCAAGGCTTCTTTAAGTCTGTCTTTGGTAGCGCAGAGCGATATACGTATATATCTGTCGCCATTGCTGCCGAATATAAAGCCGGGGGTAATAAATACCCTTGCCTCATACAGAATCTTATCGGTAAATTCTTCTACATCGATTATCTCATCAGGAATACGTCCCCACAAGAAGAGGCCTTGTTGCGAGGGGTCAAACCTGCATCCGAGAGCCGTCATTATCTCTTCGGTGATAACCCTGCGCTCGCGATACTCCGCATTAACCTCTTCTATCCAGTCTTTACCGGCAGAGAGAGCCTTGACCGCACCCTTCATCATCGGGAGGAACTGCCCTGAGTCGACATTAGACTTAACCTTGAGTATCCACTCTATAAACTGCGGATTAGAGGCCACCATTGCCATACGCCAACCGGGCATATTATGACTCTTGGAGAGGGAATTCATCTCTATGGCGATCTCTTTGGCGCCCTCCACACTGAGTATGCTCATCGGTTCGGGGTTAAGGATAAAACTATAGGGATTGTCATGTACTATTACAATGCCATGTTTTTTACCGAATGCTATGAGTTTCTCATAAAGCGATCGTGTGGCCGGAGTACCGGTAGGCATGTGCGGATAATTCACCCACATCAGTTTGATATTCCCGAGGGGCAACTTCTCAATGGCATCAAAATCAGGTAGCCAACCGTTCTCCTCCTTCAGGTCATAGTAGTAAATCTTGCCACCTGCTATCTTGGTACCCGAGGTATAGGTAGGGTAACCGGGATTAGGCACCAACACTCCGTCACCTGGATTAAGAAAGGCCATGGAGATGTGTAGAATCCCCTCCTTAGAACCGATCAGAGGTAAAATCTCAGTATCAGGATTCAACTCCACGCCATACCATTTCCGATAAAAGTCAGCGTACGCTCTTCTCAATTCCGGCAATCCCTTAGATGGCTGATAACCATGAGTATCGGGTCGGAAAGCCTCGGCACACAACTCCTCTATAACTGACTGATGCGGAGGACGGTCGGGACCACCGATACCGAGCGATACTATATCCTTACCCTCGGCATTAAGTTTTGCCACTTCGGCAAGTTTACGCGAAAAATAATATTCCTTAATTTCGGCCACTCTGTGAGCCGGTGTAATTTCTTTCATACTTCTTGCTGACATTCGGCATATTCGCCGAGAGATTTATATTCAGTTGTGAGAGGTTTGATAGCCGCAATAGCCTGATGAAACCTCTCCAGACTATCAAATGTAAGATCTATATAGAATCTATACTCCCACTCCCTGCCTAATATAGGCATACTCTGTATTTTGGTAAGGTTAATATCATAAAATGAGAGGATTGTCAATATTTTTGATAGCGCTCCCTGCGTGTGGGGCAATGTGAATACTATCGAAGCCTTGTCTATCTTATCAGGGTCGGCTGATAGGGCTTCCGCCATATCCTTATGGGCGAGTGCCAGAAATCTTGTGAAATTCCTTTTATTTGTCTCTATTCCACTCTCTAAAATATTCAATCCATACAATTCTGCGGCGAGCGTCGAACATATAGCGGCTCTTCCGGCCAGTTTACCTGCCGCGATATCGCGAGCCGCACCGGCCGTATCAAACCACTCCACCATACGGATACCGGGATATTGCTCCAGAAAACGATCACACTGCATCAGCGCCATCGGATGCGACATCACTGCCTTCACACTCTCAAGCGTTTCACCGGGGAGAGCCGAAATAGCATGTGAAATACGCATTTTATACTCTCCTATCACTCTCATATCGCTGTTACGTAAGAGTTCGTGGTTTTGCAACAACGCTCCGGCTATCGTATTTTCGATTGCCATAATTCCGCACATTGCAGGCTGATCCTCCAGCACTTTAAACATCCGCGGAAACGTCTCGCACTCTACACTTTCCACCTCCTGACCCGGGAAGTGGAGCGAGAAAAAGTTGCGTGCCGCCACATCGTGAAAGCAACCCGCTATACCTTGTATTGTGACTTTCTGAATACTCACTTTCTTACCTGTAATTTATTACCTTATCTTATCCCGCAAATCCACTCTCCTTCCTCTACCTGAAAACCTATACTGATAAATCCTCCCCCCTCTCGCCAACACCCCTTTAATACCGACTAATTGCGCTTAAACTTAGCGCACTTGGGAGAGTATGCGATGGTGATTATATGATCCTCACTCTCGTAGGAGAATAGTTCCATTTCTATAAGCATCTCCTTGCCCTCGGCATCGCGACGGCGAATTTTTCCTTTTCCGTACCGGGGCGATTTTACGGTAGGAAACCCGCATATCTCCGGCAGAGATTCTATAATAAGATCTTTTCTATAATCCAATCCCTCCTGCAAAGCGCTCTTATATAACGCTTCTTTAATAGTCCACCCCAAGATGTTGGCGCGGATCTCAGCGCTTTCTTTATCTATACCCTGCCGATGCTCATCACCGTTACACATCAATTCAACCTCCCCCTCAATAAGTTGCAATTCCGCATCACTCATCACGCGCTCGGAGACCTTGAGCACCTGCGCTCTATCACACCTTTCGGCATCGATACCCATTGCCGTGCGCAATGAGAAGGCTTCAAGGTCCGACTCAGGAGTGCGCGGCAGCAGAGCCACGGCCAGAAAATGAGGTGTATGGGTCACCGATATTCTCTGCTCACAATCTTCGAGTATCGGTGCACCGGCCGGAGTATGGGCAATCTGTCGGAAACGATCACCACCGTTCTCGCCAAAGACCTGAAGAGCCATCGCCTTCCACAACTTTCCGCTTTTATCCTCACCCCCCGATACCTCCTCTACCATTATACCCGGCGAGGTGGCATGGCGCCAATATATGAATTCAGTTTCCATTATTCTCTTCCGGCATCCCATCGGATACCTCCACCACTTTAATCTTAGTAATCCTGTGCTTTTCCAGTCTCAGCACCTGGAAGCGAAATCTACCGCGCTCCAGCACCTCCTTGCTCTGCGGAAAATCTCCCTTGATCTCAAGGAGCAATCCGGCCAAGGTCTCTGCTTCGACATCTTCACCCAATTCCTCCTCTTCGATATCAAATACACGGCAGAAGTCTCCGATAGGAATTTTCCCCTCCATTATATATGTGTCGGGAGCCACTTTTCTATACATCGATGACCTGTCGTCATACTCATCATCTATCTCCCCTACTATCTCCTCGATAATATCCTCTAAGGTCACGATACCTTGCGTACCTCCATACTCATCGATAACTATGGCGATATGTATCTTGCGCCGGCGGAAATCTTCGAGCAGATCATCGATCATACGCGATTCCGGTACAAAAAACGGCGGTCTGAGCAGAGTCTGCCATCTGAATGTATTATCGCTGTGACCGATATAAGGCAATAGATCCTTAGAATAAAGCACACCCCTGATTGTATCTTGCGAGGTATCATACACCGGTATACGCGAATATCCGGAATCCAGTATAACTTTCACTACCTCATCCCATGTAGCATGATATTCCACGGCGGTGACATCCACGCGCGAAATCATAATTTCGGCCACTTCCTTCTCGCCAAAGGTCAGGATACCTTCGAGCATCTCGCGTTCCTTGCCCTCTTTGATATCCGAAATTGAGAGCGCTTTCTCAAGCACATCTGCCGATAGATTCTCCTCCTTCTTTGTAACTATCTTATTCACAAACGATGATGACTTCACCATCACCTTTGAGAGAGGGGAAAATAATCTGTACAGGAATCTTACGCCTCCGGCCGCTTTAAGCACCCATCCTGTGGTATTACCCCGCGCCACGAGTTTTGGGAAAATCTCGCCACACAGCAGCAAAAGAAAGGTCAGGAATACCGTCTGTACCAGAAAGTTGACCAGCGATGAGTGAAAAATCACCACTTTGTTTATGGCAAACGTCAGCAATATAACCATAGTAATATTTACCAGATTATTGCTGATAAGTATAGTGGCCAGCAGGCGCTCCGGATTTGACAGCAACTTTATCGCTTTACGGGCATCGTTGCTGTCAGACTCCTTCAGTTCATCTATCTCACTCTTGGTCAAGCCAAAATAAGCGATCTCACTTCCGGAGACAAATGCTGAGACAAGAAGACACAATATCGCTATTGATACTATTGTAATCCATGCACCCCATGAGTCGGGTGATTGAAATTCTATAACTTTTGACGCCATCATCAGTATCAGCGCCGGTAATGAAGTCGTAGGTAAAGGGTCTGTATCCAAAATATTACTTTAAATATCTCTTATTATATATAGGGCTATATCAGCGCGATTGCGGCATATAGCACCTGACTTGCAAATTTAATGATTTTTCGACAATTACGCAAATCCGGCTTCCGGGCCTTTTATTTTGTAATATCATTTTGACATTTGATATTTCTCTTCTTTAAAGCCGCCGCATCAACTTACTTTTACTATCTTCCGCTCTTTTACATACCATATATAACCCTCGACACTGCTGAAGTGACCGCTACGCTTAAGTTTATCGACATATCCGCTCACCTGCCGGTGGTGCGAATTATTGTCAGGCACCTCACCGAATTTATAATCGACCACCACACACTCTCCGGTGCGGTTATCAATCATTATCCTGTCGGGGCGTCGGGTCTTGTCGTTCAGATCAAATACAGGTCGCTCGGCGAGTATGGTATACCGCCCGCCGAACCATCCTTTATCGGCTACATCGGCCAGTGCATTTTCGAGCATCGGGTAATATCGGTCTATAAATTCGCGTGTTATCCTACCCTTGACCCTCAATCTCTCAAAGGCGTTGCGCAGGTCTGCTTCTTTTCTTACAAACTCCAGTACGTTGTGGAGCAGCGTACCCTCTGATCGCGGATCTTCGCGGTCTTCCTCTCCGGGTTCGCATCTCGGTTCCTTATCTTCGGGGTGATATTGCAATATCTCTTTCGAGGAGAATACCTTATAGTCATAAAGGTCTCGTGTTTCCTTTGTATCTATCTGATCTTCGGTCTTTTTCTCCTTATTGAGCATTGCAGGCACATCGCTGATCGGCCGCCCGTATTCGTATATCCCCCATTCATCACCGGGAGTATTCCTGATACTCCCCGGCTGCGGTATATGTTCCACTCCTGCCGCGTGAGCATCAGCGAGGTAATCATCGGCTTCTACCTTTTCAGTATCAGTGTCGGCTTGGTCTTGCTCTGTCATATTTCCGAGAATGGCAGGTATCATATTGTTCAGATAATTTTTTGATGATACACCTGATTGCGGAGGGAGATAGATATACAATTCGCTTGCAGCGCGTGTGAAACCTACATACACCTTATTGAGTTGGTCTACCTCATGCATATACTGCTGTGAGGCGTATTCCTCTTTATAGGGTTGATAAGTTGTCTTTTCGCTGACAGTGCGCTTTATCTCTACCGGAAGATAACCGGGTATCAGCGGGCGATAACTCAGCGAGTCAGGCATCTGCAACCATCTCCATGTATTTTTCATCTGGAAGTTGGCATTGACATCCGGTATGATAACACATTCGAACTCCAGTCCCTTCGAGGCATGGATGGTCATGACATTGATCGCCTCCATACCTTCGGGCGAAGAAATACATATCCGTTTACCGCGGGCATCCCACCACTTCAGAAACGAACCCACATCGGCCGGATTACTCTCACAATAGTCGAGTACGGCATCCTGAAAGGTAGCGAGAAACGGAGCATCTTCCGGTTTGACATCCGGTCCTACAAACCTCTCGATAAGTGTTTCGGTCAGCGAGGGGAGAGTCACCGCCTGCATCTCGCTCATCATTGCATCGAGCATATCGTAATCAACCCCCTCTTTCAGGAAATCTCTGATCGCCTCCGTAATCGATAATTCCGGATGGCGCGACATATAGTAATTGAATTTGTGACCTACCTCCGACCAGTTAATTTTGTTATTTTTTACTTTTTTCTCTCCGGAATCGACCGAAACCGCTGCGACTGCATCCGCGCTCACCTCGGGTCCATCCTCTTTTGCGGATCTTTCCTCTTTTGCAGGTCTATCCTCTTCAATGCCGGATTGAATCATACGGAAGCACTCCACCACCTCCCTTACCGCACGGCATCGGGAAAGCATCAGCGAGTCATCACTTACAAATTTTAATTGCGGCATCCGATTGCGGTTGTTGTTATTAAACTCCATCAACCCCGCTATAATCTCGGCTCCTGCCTGATTGGTGGCTACAAGTATGGCTATATGTTTCTGACTATACCCCCTCTCCAGCAAGGAGATTATCAGATTACCGATACGATCTACCACCGCTGCCGATATTTTGTCACCACTCTTTATACCATCGCTCTCACCCTGTTTAGCCCCTTCGGCATCTCCATCCGCCGGTTCTCCCCCTACACATTCGATCCTCACATACCCCTCGTCTTCTTTGTGATGGGGGTTCTGCACGGTATTAGAATAGAGATCGGCCAGGAGAGGAATCGGCACATCAGTGGCATAAAGTGTATCCAGGTATCGCGAAAGAGCATAAAAGAAGTAATTGTTAAACTCCACGACATTACGCTTACTGCGCCAATTGGTGTTTTCCGCCTCTGAGTAACCACGCACTTCCACCTCACCCTTATCAAAGGTATCGGTTACGGTAGTGGTGATAAGCGTGGGGTCTGCACTTCTGAAGCGATATATACTCTGCTTTGCGTCACCTATTATAAGATTTTCATTACCCTTTCCGAGCGATTCGGACAACAGCGGTCTGAAATTGGTCCACTGCATTTTTGAAGTATCCTGAAACTCATCTATCAGATAATGATTTATTCTCGTACCGATACGCTCATATATAAACGGCACATCATCATCGGCGATAATGCGGTGCAGTATGGTATTGGTATCGGCCAGTTTCATTGCATCATTATCAGCAAGATAGTCTGATACCCTCTGTTTTATATCATACATCACCTCCACTCGCGGCAGACCCGGCTGTATGAGTCGCCACAATTCGCACTCCACCCCCTTACGCAGTGCGAGATATTCCTCTTGCGCCTGTATCAGAGCGGCCACACCCTCTATGGCCCGGTCCGCATCGGCACCGGCATCCTTAAGGTCTGAGGCAAAAACCTTTTCGGGAGATTTTGGAGCCTTAACCAACGGTAACTCCCATATATCCTCAAAATCGCCGGTTATAAGAGACTCGACCGCTTTTGAGGTGGTGCGCGGACTATAAATCAGTTTTTTCCAGTCGAACCCCGAATCGCGCAATTTCTTAGATACCTTTATATTACCATCGGCGGCAATATCCTCAAACACACTCTTAACCACCCGGGCGGCTTCTGCGACAGAAGCATATTTTTCTTCCAAGGCGTCGGCGAGTTGTTTATTAATCTTCTCGGCCGACTCGTAAAGATTGATATCAGAGGCATAAAACTCATCTATGCTCTCCTTAACCTCCTTATATTCCTCTTTATCAAGGTCATCACCCATCTTCACCATACTGTTAAAGAGTGATGTGCTGTATTTACCACCCTCCTTACGCTGAAACACCGACCAGGAATTAGTACCGTTTATCACATTATTTCTCACCAACGACCTCAACCAATTGGTAAGCCTTGTACTCAATCGGCGCTGGGCGAAATCGTCGATAAGATCTCTCACCGCCATTTGCGACAGGTAATTGCTCTCAATCACCAGATTATACCCGTCAGGAAGATCAGACTCGTAAGCAAACGTACGCAAAATCACCTGAAAAAAGGTATCGATAGTCGAAATATTAAAATTAGAATACTGGTACAGCACCTCACGCAAAGCGATTTTAGCCAGACGGCTCACCTGCTCCACACTCGCCCCAAACTCATCGGTAAAAAACTTAAGATAATCCACCTTCTTAAGTTTATCAGGATCAGCCGGAGGGAAAGCCAGAGCGTTAAGGCGTGACAGTATGCGCTGCTTCATCTCATTGGTAGCCTTATTGGTAAAGGTCACGGCGAGGATATGCTCTACGGCATCAACAATCTCGGCCTCGGTGCGCAGACGCACCTCACCGGTGTTTTGATCCACAATAGTAAGCAGATGAGTAAGATATTGCTTGGTCAGGGTAAAAGTCTTACCCGACCCGGCAGAGGCTCTTTGCAGTATCAGCATAATCTAAATAAGAATCTTTCAAAAATTACACCCCACCCCACCC
>CAMWNR010000088.1 GCA_947175665.1 uncultured Porphyromonadaceae bacterium | reverse complement strand
AGATGCGTCCGCTCTGGAAACCGATGCACCGTCAGCCTGTATACCGCAATAACCCCGCATACGTAAATGGCGTGAGCGAGGATCTGTTTAAAATCGGATTCTGTCTGCCGGCCGGTCCTTGGGTCACCGATGAAGATGTGCGCTACATAGTGGAGACCATACGTGGTGCTATATTGGCCTGATTAGGACATTCTTAATATAACTTCCCCAAAAGGTGATGTGTCCAATTATCAGCGGCACATCACCTTTTTTTATTATTTTAATTCAGTAATCCTTGAACGTTGGTTATATCTATTTAAAAATATGGAAAATATGGAAAGAATACCCTCATCATTTACGTCTGATCCTGTGTTTAAGAAACTCGGGAAAATTGCGCGTGTCGGGGCTCTGACCGATTCACAACGCCGCGCATACTATCAATCTCTTAAAATTTACCGCGACAATTATGCCATTGCAGAAACCGAGCGCAACCAAGGGATAGCAGAAGGCTTTATCAAAGGTAAAGTGATTAATTATCCCTCCTCTTTTTTATAGGATGGGTTCTTAATCTCAAGCGGTTTAACAGCACTGCGAAAAGTATGGTGGATATAATGACTATCAATGCGTCTATAGTATCGGTGCCTAACACTCCTGACCTATGCAGTAATAATAGGATTACTGATCCTACAATCATGTGCCAAAGATAGATATCCATCGAATATACTCTCCCGTATTGAGCCAATCGTTTACCCACGCCCCCTTTTACCGTAAGACGCAGAAATACGATAAAGACTGCCGTAGCCAACGGAATAGTAAAAATCAGTATCTCGCCTACCTTGAATGGAAAAAAGCGCTCAAGTATGTAGGTTTCGATGTATATCCCTAAAAATCCGATAAATGCCATAGCCATAATCCGAGATTGTGAGGGGAGACGATATTCGTAGTAACGTATCAGAGTGCCGATGAGCAGGCATGGCAGAGCCGTGGTCAATACGTTGCGAGATAGCACCAATCGGTTAGGCAGGGTATTGTCTGCCAAGAAATTGTAATTGCCAAACATCAGATTCATAATGATCCCTAAGGGTATCAACCAGTAGAGCCATTTGAGAATCTTCATTCTGACGGCTACCAGAATAATCAGTATAGCCTGAAGCAGAGCCATTAAGTACCATAGATGCCCGCTCTGTCCGCTACCACCGATGAGGAGTAGTTTAAGCCAATATTGTGGACGGGTAATTACTGAAAATAGGTGTGGATGTATCAAGCATGTCAGAAGGAAGTAAGCGAGATAGATTAGGGTGAAGATAATCTCTAACTTCAAAATTTTGAAGAATGTTTTTTTGAGACGTTCTTTTTCGATATTTCCGTAAGCATCGGGTAGAAAGTAACCGGTGATTATGAAAAATATCGGTACGGCCATTTGGGCGATGGGTAAGACCAAGGATCGTATTCCGGAAGAGAAATGTATCTGAACTACAAGGAGAGCGCACAGAAATTTAAGGATTTGCAATCCGAGGATTTCGTGGTCATTCCTGTAGTGGGGCATACGTGGTGAACTTTGGTTAATATCCATTCTTAAGTAAGTAATGAAAATTAAACGATATTATGAAAGTAAGTAATAATAAAATATCTTGTGCAATAAAACTTAATCTTTTTGGCTAATTTCCAATTGTCACTCAGTCAGATACAAAGTATCTTCCTTCGCTCCGCATGGAAATTATCTCAAAAACCTTTAAGTTTTATATACACATTAATTTTCATTACTTACTTACCGAAAATCTGAATTCAGATCGGAAAATTAACAAATTTTTTCGAAATACGACCTATCTTTAGGCTGAATCATTGCGTATCGCTATCGTGCGGGATGAATGTGTGGTAATTTGCTGTTAAAAAATGTTAACAAGGGCATATTTTAAGGATTTTTGTTTTGTAAAAAAGGATTATTAACTTATTTTTGCAATGAAATTGTGCTTTTGGAGATTTTAGACACTTTTGGCGGATTTTCACAACTCAATTTTACATATTTTAGGCTTTATTTTACCATTGGCGTTACCCGAAAAACTCGAAATTCTAATTTGGTAGAACTCTCGACTCGTACCGCGGCTTTATCCGTAGCCTCGCTGATCTGTTACCATTAAAAGGTATATCGGATTGACAAAATGCGGTTTATTTACGGTGTGCCCTTGCTTAGTGAGTGAGAGCGCAATCACGAGCAACCTCTCTGCATAAAATAATTGCTTATAACAAGGAGATATTCACCCGGAACCATTAACCCGGCTAACATTAACCCGAATATAAAATCTAATAACTCATATATTAATACAACAATGAAAAAACTTTACTTTTTTCTGATGGCGATGCTCGTGGCTGTAACGGCTAACGCAGCAACTGTCTATTTCCAAAACACTGACAATTGGGCAAGTGTATACTTCTACTCTTGGGGTGGTGCAGATGCTACTCCCGGATGGCCCGGTAGCGTAGTGACTACTACAGTTGAAAAAGATGGTGTCACTTACTATAAAGTGACTACAGAGTGCCCCAGCGGTATCTTCAACAACAATGGTGGCAAGCAGACAAGTGACCTCCAGATGGTAGATAACATGATCTACAATGCAAATGGTTCTACCGGTACTTCTTTTGAGGGTGGTACAATCGAGATTACCAAGAGTTTCACTCTTGCAGGTAATTTTAACTCCTATAATGGTAATGATGCATCTTACGCATTTACTGACAAGGGTAATGACATCTACACTTTGCACCTCGCATCTTTGACTGCTACCAATGATTTTGCTGTAGTAGAGAATGGTGCTGTATGGTATAAGTATGCTGCCGGCCCGATGGCATCAGGTCAGACTTACACTTTGAGTACTTCAGGCATGGACAACTGCAAACTCACAGGTGCTGCTACCAACATTGATTTTGAATTTAATGCAAGCAACAACACTCTCAAGGTAACTTACACTACCGAAGGTGGCGAAATTGATCCTCCCACTCCCGGTACTGACTTCACCGGTTGGTATTTTAACGTACAGGGTGAGTTTAACAACTGGCAGGCTTCAGGTGTAACATTCAATGCTGACGGTACTGCTGCTGCCAATAACCTCGCTATCGGCACAGGTCTCTTCAACATCAAGATCTGGAACGGTAAGGAAGACCTCTTCTATGGTGTAGCAGGTGAGGTTAGCGTAGGTGAGGTTCAACTCATTGAGAATGGCGGTGAAATGACTATCGCCGGTGCTACCGAAGGTGGTCTCTACAATGTAGCATTTGACTACAATACTGGTATCATGACTCTTACTAAGGTTGGTGCTATCGATTACACTACTTGGTATCTCAATGTTGTAGGTGACTTCAACGAATGGGGTATGGCTGCTGACTTCCAGGGCGTTCAGTTTAACGAAGAGGGTGTAGCAATCGCTGAGAACCTTGCTATCGGTACTGACTCATTTAAGGTTAAACTTTATGACGGTGCAGGTGACATCTGGCGCAGCAACGGTGAGGCTCTCGCCTTTAACACTGAGTATGTACTTACCGGTAACAGCGACACTAACATGACTATCGATGGCGCTACTGCAGATACTTGCGTATCTCTTAAGTATGACGCTAAGACCAACACTCTTACTCTCACTAACACTACTGCTGTAGAAGAGGTAGAAGTTGCTGAAGGTGAAGCAGTTTATTACAACCTTCAGGGTGTACAGGTGGCTAACCCCGAAAACGGCATCTACGTTAAGGTTGTTGACGGCAAGGCTACTAAGGTAGTTGTAAAATAATAGATTTTTAGTTTAAAATTATGGTGAGTCAGTATCACTGACTCCACGACCGAATTTTGTACAATTAGTAATTTGTAATTAGTAATTTGGTTTCAGGGCTACGTCGGGATGGCGTAGCCCTCTTTTTTAGACCCCACCCACAAGAAATGTTTATTACCGAATCGTTGTGGGTTGGGTCTAATATTTTTGTGGATTGGAGGGGTGATTTTGCTTTTTTTTATTTAAATTAGCGGTAAAATTAATTTATAGTTGACACCATGAAAAGATTTGCTTTTGGTATGTTGGCAGTGGCCGCGGCACTGCCTGTTATGGCTACCGATATGATTGCCCCTGCTCTGCGTGCGGGTTATGTCGCAGCCGATGAAGATAAAGATGAGAAGAATGACTCTACCGGTTTTGTCTTTACAGATGTGAAGATTAACCCCACTACACCGGTAAAGGATCAGAATAAATCAGGTACTTGCTGGGCATTTTCGGGCATCTCTCAGTTGGAGGAAGACGTGTTGCGCCGTAAGGGTGAGGAGGTTGACCTCTCGGAAATGTATGTAGCCCGAATGAGTTATATCGATAAGGCCAAGAAGTATATGCGTATGGATGGTACTATCAACTTCGCACAGGGCGGAGGCGCATACGATGTGCTTTATGTGCTTGATAATTACGGCATGATACCCGAAGAGGCATATACCGGTCTTAATTATGGCGAGGAGAAACATTCGCATTACGAGATGGCCGGAGCGCTCAAGGCTTATCTTGATGCCGTACGTCAAAATCCTAACAAGCGTCTTACTACTGCATGGTTAGCCGGATTTGAAGGTATTCTTGACGCATATCTCGGTAAAGTGCCTGAGAAGTTTGAATATAAGGGTAAAACGTATACTCCTAAGGAGTTTGCTAAATACTTAGGTCTGGATGCCAAGAAATTCAAGAGTTATACGAGTTATACGCATCACCCGTTTGGTGAGAGTTTTATACTTGAGATTCCTGATAACTGGCGCTGGTCGCAGAGTATGAATGTACCAATGGAGGAGTTGAAGAGAATTGTGGATAACGCTCTTGACAAAGGTTTTACAGTCAATTGGGCGGCCGACGTATCCGAACCCACATTTAAATGGTATGAAGGTTGGGCAGTACTCCCGGAGGAGAAGAGTGCCGAAGATATGGAGGGTTCGGAGTTGGCACGCTGGACCAAACTCTCTGATGCAGACCGGGAGAAAGAGAAATCAAAAGTTACCGGCCCGGTAAAGGAGCGCAAGATTACTCAGGAAGACCGTCAACGCACCTTTGACAATCTCGAGACTACCGATGACCACGGTATGGTGATTATAGGTTATGCCACCGATCAGGAGGGTAACAGATATTACAAGGTTAAGAACTCCTGGGATACAAATCAGGTGTATGATGGTTATATATATGTGAGTGAACCTTACTTCCTCGAAAAGACCATCTCCGTGACTGTAAATGAAGACGGTGTGAAGTAAGGAGTATATAAACTTTATAAGCGATACTTATATTGGAAGTTAGAGCAAAGAAAAATTTAGGTCAGCATTTTCTGCGGGATCTTAATGTGGCTGCAAGAATTGCAGCCACAATTTCGTCTGATGAGTTGGAGCGCGCCGGGGTTTCCGGACAGCAGTGGGGTGAACTCCCCGTGATGGAGATCGGCCCCGGCATGGGTGTGCTGACACGGTTTCTTGTCGATGCCGGCCGCGATGTCACCGCTATCGAACTGGATAGCGAGAGTGTAGCGTATTTAGGACGGGAGATGCCCGGGCTGCGCGTAGTAGAAGGAGATTTTCTCAAACTGAATCTTAATGAGATAATAGAGGGCGAGATGGTGCTGATTGGTAATTATCCCTACAACATCTCCTCGCAGATATTCTTTAAGGTTCTGGATTATAAGGATAAGATACCGGTGGTGAGCGGGATGCTTCAGAAAGAGGTAGCAGAGCGTATCTGTGCCGCGCCCGGAAGCAAAGTATACGGCATTTTGTCGGTACTGTTGCAGGCATGGTATGACTGCAAATACCTATTCAATGTGCCACCCGGTGTATTTGCGCCTCCCCCTAAAGTGATGAGCGGTGTGCTGCGTCTTACGCGCAACGGCCGCACATCGCTCGGAGTAGACGAGAAGCGGTTTAAGACGGTGGTAAAAACTGCTTTCGGCCAGCGTCGCAAGACATTGCGCAATTCTCTGCAACCCCTCTTCGGGGCCGGTCATCCGTTTCTACAGGAAGAGATAATGTCGCTGCGACCCGAGAGGCTCGGAGTAGAAGAATTTATAGCCATTACGCGCCAATTGCCTTGATAGGGTGATACTTGCGTAAGTGGGGATTTTTTTGTAATTTTAAGAAAAATTTTAAGTTTGGGTGTCAGAGTGCGCGATAAGCGTCTCTCTGATGCCCCAAATCTAATTGTATATGGCTAATAATCAAGAATTAAGCGAACAAGAGATAGTACGTCGCCGCTCTATGGAGGCGTTGCGCGAAAGAGGTATAGATCCATTTCCCGCAGCCGAGTATGAGGTGACCGGTAAAAGTGTGGAAATCAAGGAGAATTTTGAAGATAATCTCCCTGAGCCGCGCAAGGTGCGTGTAGCGGGTCGTATTATGAGCCGCCGCATCATGGGTAAGGCCTCGTTTATGGAACTTCAGGATGCCGATGGTCGCATACAGGTATATGTATCGCGCGATGAGATCTGTCCCGGTGAAGATAAGGATTTCTATAATGTAGTCTTTAAGAAACTTATGGATATCGGTGACTTTATCGGAGTGGAGGGTTTTGTATTCCGCACTCAGACCGGTGAGATCTCTATCCATGCGGAGAAGATCACATTTCTCGGCAAGAGTCTGCGTCCGCTCCCTATTGTGAAGATGAAGGATGGTAAGGCTTATGATGCCTTTACCGATCCCGAGCAACGTTATCGTCGCCGCTATGTAGACTTGGTGGTCAACAAGGGTGTGAAAGACATCTTTGTAAAGCGCACCAAGATGTTTAACTCTATGCGCGAATATTTCAATTCATTCGGGTATCTCGAAGTGGATACTCCGGTGTTGCAGTCTATCCCCGGCGGTGCATCGGCGCGTCCGTTTATCACTCACCACAACGCTCTTGACATCCCTTTGTATCTGCGTATCGCAAATGAGTTGTATCTCAAGCGCCTTATAGTAGGCGGATTTGACGGTGTGTACGAGTTCTCGCGCAATTTCCGCAACGAGGGTATGGACCGCAGCCATAATCCGGAGTTTACGGCGATGGAGATCTACGTGCCTTATAAGGACTATAACTGGATGATGGACTTTACCGAGAAGATGCTTGAGAAGATAGCGCTCGATGTCAACGGTACCACCAAGGTTATGGTGGGTGATAAGGAGATCGATTTCAAGCCCCCGTATAAGAGAGTGACCATGACTCAGGCTATCCTTGACGCTACCGGATTTGATATCACCGGCAAGAGCGAGGAGGAACTTCGTGGATTCTGCAAGAGCAACGGTATTGAGGTCGAAGACTCGATGGGTAAAGGTAAACTTATAGATGAGATTTTCGGAGAGAAATGCGAGGGTTCGTTCATACAACCCACCTTTATCACCGATTATCCGATAGAGATGTCACCTCTAACCAAACGCCACCGTGAGAACCCCGAACTTACCGAACGCTTCGAACTTATGGTCAACGGTAAGGAACTTGCGAATGCCTATTCCGAACTCAACGACCCGATCGACCAGTATGAGCGTTTTGTAGAGCAGATGCGCCTGGCAGACAAGGGTGATGATGAGGCTATGATTATCGATGCCGACTTTATCCGCGCCCTCGAATACGGCATGCCTCCCACATCAGGTATGGGTATCGGCATGGATCGTCTGGCCATGCTGCTTACCGGTCAGAGTACCATTCAGGAGGTGTTGCTCTTCCCGCAGATGCGTCCTGAGGTAAAGGCTAAGTCTGACGACAAGGGTGAAGGTGAAGCAGAAAATAGCGAAGAGGGTAAATAATCATCGTCTGAGATAGCACTTAGTCGACTATTGCGCTAAAACTCAATCAGAGACTAAGTATAAAACCGGTATCAAATATATATGGAAACAGAGAAATATCAGTTGGGGAAAGTGGCCGTGATAGGCGGCGGCAGTTGGGCTACGGCTCTTGCCAAGTTGCTTATGCGCAATTGTGACCGCATAGTATGGTATATGCATCGTCAGGACCGCATTGATGATTTCATCCGTTTCCGTCACAACCCGGTATATCTCTCGGATGTTGCCTTTGATATAGAGCGTATTGATTTTACGTCTGATATAAATGAAGCATGCAGGGAGGCGGATACCCTTGTGGTAGCCGTCCCCTCTCCATACTTCAAGGGTATTGCCGATGGAATTACCGAAGATATATCAGGTAAGTTTATCGTCTCGGCCGTAAAGGGTATAGTGCCGGATGATAATATGATAGTCACCGATTATTTCGCCTCAAAATTCGGATGTAAGGACGAGAGGCTGATGGTAATCGGCGGACCGTGTCATGCCGAGGAGGTGGCGCTGGAGAGATTGAGTTATCTTACTATCGGATGTCATAATACCGGTTACAGCCGTCAGTTTGCCTCACTTATAGCGGGCGGCAGACTTAAGACTATCATTTCTTCAGATGTAGCGGGTATCGAGTATGGTGCTGTCCTGAAAAATGTGTATGCCATAGCGGGGGGTATTGTCAACGGCATGAAAGCCGGCGATAACTTCATGGCTATGCTGGTATGTAACGCGATACGTGAGATGCGGCGGTTTGTAGACGCTATCTCTCCGATGCCCGATCGGGATATAGATCGCTCGGCATATTTAGGCGATCTGCTTGTGACGGCATACAGCAAATTCTCGCGCAATCACAACTTCGGTTCGATGATCGGCAAGGGATATAGCGTTAAGGCGGCCATGATGGAGATGGCTATGGTGGCTGAGGGATATTATGGCACCAAGTGTATCTACGAGATCAATGAGTCGACTGTAAAAGTAGAGATGCCTATACTTAACTGCATTTACTCCATACTCTATAACGGGGCTTCAGCCCGGCTGGCCATAGACCGGATTACAGATACCTTCTCCTGATTGTAATAGGTTTTATAGTTAAAAATAGTGAAGAGTCAAAACCTTAATGACTCCCGCATTGTAATTAAGTTAGGTATCAGGGATTGGGGTTAAGGGTCAAGGATTAGGTATTAGGTGTTAAGGATTAGGGATTAGGTGTTAAGGATTAGGGATTAGGTGTTAAGGGTTAGGGG
>CAMWNR010000087.1 GCA_947175665.1 uncultured Porphyromonadaceae bacterium | reverse complement strand
CAATTGAAGTGACCCATGGTAAATGCTCATGGATAAGATCGGCTATTTCCATAAGCCGCTTGTATGGTAGAATAAACGGATCGGCGCCTTGTAAGTAAATTCTGTCATAACGTGGTCCATACTCTTTGAGTTCGAGAATATCCTCCTCTATCTCCTTCAAGGGCGAGGCATGAAACCGCGCATCTTTATAAAATGTGCAGAAATCGCACTTATCGTGACTGCATCCGCTGGTCACCTGCAAATAAGCATCGTTAGCCTCGTATGGAGGTCTGTTAATTCCACTTGAAAAGTGCATATATATCCTTTCTTTTAGTTATTTATATCTAAGTAAGCAGTGAAATTTTAGCGATATTATAATTATTAATAAGTAAATAAATATCTTGTGGGTTGGATCTTAATCTTTTTTGCTAATTTCCTATTGTCACTCAGTCAGATACAAAGTTTATTACTTCGCTCCGCATGGGAATTATCTCAAAAATATTGAAGTGTTATATGCACATTAATTTAATTACTTACTTATCATACTATTGTATATCGTTTATGCATTTAGTCCAATTTGACTTTCTTTCCGGCAAAACCAACCATGCCATCGAGCCAAGCCTGAAAACCTACCAGTAATGAGGCTGAATGTGTTTTGGCAAGTTCTGCTGCAGGTTTTCCGATTTCAGACTCCTGGGTGAGGATGCGGACTCTACCATCCGGCACATTTTCAAAAAGAAAACCGTGCAGAGCATCAAATCGGGTATTATCATCACCGGGAACCCAACCATGCCAGGACAAGCGCCCGGGTCTGTCTTTCGACGGTTCCACAAACTCAACCACTTCAGCCGTCACGTCCCAGCCATTTATATTGAACGAAAACTTCGCGCCCTCTTTGAGTTCCGGTTTTTCATTACTTCCGATGAGTTTCACATCTCTTACCCCATCATAATAGTCTGCCCAAATGTGGACATGAGTGAGATACGGGAAAACTTCTTCCGCAGTGAGTCCTGCCACGTATGTTTCTGCTGAAACAAAATTATCAGTAAAACCGGGGGTAAATTCTTTAGGCCAATGTATTGATTCCATATTATCTTACAGTTTTATTATAATAACGCCTCTACTCGCTTAAAGTTCTGCAGATATATACCTCACTTCCAATTGTTTAAATCCATATTTTAGATGAGCAGTTTTTTCTGATTACGCAATCTTTTGAAAATCATCATTTGCGATAAATTAGTTACTAAGTGAAGAAAAAGAAACTCTTGTAGGTACAATTAATCCGAAAAAATTACAGTTTTATAACTAAGACCATCTCTCGCAAGAAATGAAGTGTACCCCAAATGTTTTGTGTACAACTTTTGGGGTGCACATCATTCTTGTGGGTTGGGATCTGAATGTATATCTCTTGCTGCTGTGGGAGCGCGAATCAGAATTGCCTGTATTCAGGACTACTACAAACTGTATTGTAAATCCATTGGAATTCATTAAATTTGCTTAAAATAAGTAAGTAATTAAAATTAATGTGCATATAAAACTTCAATATTTTTGAGATAATTTCCATGCGGAGCGAAGGAAGATACTTTGTATCTGACTGAGTGACAATTGGAAATTAGCCAAAAAGATTAAGTTTTATTGCACAAGATATTCTATTACTACTTACTTTTTAATATCGTTTAATTTTCATTACTTACTTATCAAATTTTCAAGATGCACAAAATGAATTATCCTGAAGTAAGTCTCTATAAATTAAGATTGATTTCAAAAGGAGATGAATCGCTGATTGCGACGCGTCAAGATGAGACTGAGCATTTTTATAATGTTTCTCTTGATATCATTGGCAACTACTATTCTCTTGAAGAGGCGGAAGAAGCCCTTAAAATTCATCAGGAAACTGACAATAACGTTATTGCTTATAAGATTATCGGTCCTGAACATGGGCATGGAAATTCTACATTTGTAGAATCTGAAACAGATAGTATTCCGGATGAGGTATTTGAAACCGACGATTATGATGAATCTCCGGAATTTCAATTGGTGTTCGACTCGAATCGTAAAATTATATCGTCATATTTTTATGACACCAATAATCCGGGAGGTAAAAGGCTTGAAAACGAATTTGCATTCAATGTCGGAGATAAGGTATGGATGGCCGGAAGTTGTTATATTGAGGATAACGAACTCAATATCCTGTTACCTGCAATAATTAAAAGCATATCGCACAAAAAGCAACCGCTTAATATAGAGTCGGATGTTGCAATAGTCAGCCCATTGATTACAGTAAAATGTAATTGGGGAGAATATCCGGAATCTGATGATTGCGAGATCCCGAGAATTGACCTGTTGCCACATAATATACTCAGATAATAAACCTCTTTTTCATTACTGACTTAAAACGACTGAAGATGCAAGATTTTGTAGCAATAGACTTTGAAACGGCAAATGGCCAGCGCTCCAGTGTATGCAGCGTAGGTATTGTGATTGTAAGAGGTGGTGAGATTGTTGACAAATTTTATAGCCTTATCCAACCCGTTCCTAATTATTATACCTTCTGGACTACTAAGGTTCACGGTCTCACCCGTCGAGACACCGACGGGCAACCGACATTTCCGGAAGTATGGGAAAGGGTGGCTGACAAAATCAAAGGATTGCCTCTCGTAGCACACAACCGCCCCTTTGACGAGAGTTGCCTGAAGGCAGCATTCGAAGAGTACGATATGGATTATCCCGGTTATGAATTTCATTGCACCCTCGCGGCCTCACGTCGCTGTCTTGATATACCAAGCCATCAACTCCATTTATCGGCAGCCGCCTGCGGTTACGATATGCAAAACCACCATCACGCACTATGTGATGCCGAGGCATGTGCCGCAATAGCGTTGAAACTGCTATAGGAATTTTTCATATCTCACCATCACTGATGAGGCATTCTGTACTTGACGCAGTATTATGATACAGAACGTTAATGATCCTCTTACTCCGATTAAGATTGTACGCACCCTTGATAATTGCTATCCGGGTAGCCGGGCTGTTTTGGATAGTATTACTGACACTTTAAATCCGCGTCTGTCAGAAAAATTGCGACCGACACTTTATGGTAATGATACTTTACGCAGGGTTGAGATCAACACTGCTATGAGTTTTTACGATGATTTTCATTGCAAGACAAATTATATTATTGCTGATGAATCACTCAAACTAAGGTACTCGGATTATTATGCTACGCTACTCACTATGTACTCGGAAGAGGTAATTGACCAGGAAGGTTTGTTTTTACGTCCTCGTTATCAGATTGGTCCATTGAGTAAACGCACAGGGTTGATTTATGCTACCATCGTATTTGAAAAGTCATTCAGTTTCATGTCGCAAAGAGAGCAAAAACGTGCTATGAGTGAATATTTCTTGACAGTAATCGAAAGAATTGCACTACGAAAAAAGAAACTAAATTATGACTTTTCGCTATTAATTTCAGACTTTAAGACTGTATTGGATTGGTGGGTAAATAGTTAGGTTAAGTATAAAGGACTAGGGATTGATATTAAGTTTTAAGTGTTAGTTATTAGATATTAATTTAAGTTTTATGTATTAGTTATTTGTGATTAGGTATATGTATTGATTATACTATATGCATATTTAATTTCTTTACTTATGGACTCTCAGACAAAAATCGCCGAATTGAGAAGCGTCATATCCAATCACCTCACCCCTTTAATCACAGGGGATTATGTCTTGATGGATGCTCCCAATTATCGCAATATTGGAGATGTGTTGATTTGGGAAGGGATTCATGATTTTTGCAAAACACTCCCCGGTAATAATTTGGGAACTTCCAATATTACGACATCTCTTTTCCCGGAATTGTCTCCTGATGTAACAATTCTATTGACGGGAGGGGGTAATTTTGGTGATTTATGGAGACTTTTTCAGGAATTCCGCTTAAAGGTAATTAAGCGTTATCCTCATAACCGTATCATAATGATGCCACAGTCGGTATGGTATGAAAATCCGGAGTTGATTAAAGAGGATGCGGAAATATTTGCTCAGCATCCTGATTTATATCTTTGTGCAAGAGACCGGTATAGTTATGAAGTTCTTAAAGAACATTTCAAGGGGTGCAATATTCTCACGGTGCCGGATATGGCTTTTTTTATAAATCCTGATACGCTGAACAAATATAGACGTGATGACACATCCCGAAAATTGTATCTCAGAAGATTAGACAAAGAACTGGTAGCGGACACTGTAATAACGGATATTGAAAATAGGTATGAGATACACGACTGGCCGTCGATTGAGAAGCAGGATAAAGGGTTGGCTTTGCTTCAGCCATTCTTAAGTATGGCATACCGTACACGCAATATGCGCTTATTGAGAAGGATGACGGCGTATATTGCTGATACAGTTACAGACAGTTTAGTCCGCAAGAGACTGGTAAAGAAAGGTGTCAAATTCTTATCGCTTTATTCAGAGATAATTACAACACGTCTGCACGCATTGATATTAGGGGTATTATTAGGTAAACAGGTCAAAATCATCGATAATAAGACCGGTAAATTAAACTCCTTTTTCGATACCTGGCTGACTGATACCGACAACATCTCCAAATACGAAAATAGCCCGCAGAAATAGCCCCACCACCCATAAACGTGCCGCGTTAGCGGTACTTCTTATAACGGGGACGATGTTTAAGGAGGGTATGCGTGGCGTTGAAGTACCGCTAACGCGGCACATTTATCAAGGTAAGGTATGCGGGTACACGCACCAGCAAAAATCGAAGATTTTTGCTGATACGTGCCTATGCTGAAATCCCGCTACGCGGGATGATCGCACCGAGATTCGGTTCGGTTATTATTACTATTAATACTCATAAACCTGCGGCAAAGTCGTAAATAAACCCTCATTCACTAATAACTAATAACTAATAACTAATACCTAAAACTTAAAATCAATCACTAATCACTAATACTTAAAACTTAAAATAAATATCTTCAAAGAAGCCGAACGTAACGTTCATTTCAGACTTAGCCCACTCTAAAAATTTATCCATTCTAACCTTGTTAAATCCCCACTCGTGGTTTAGCACCTCGCAATGTTTCTGCCATTTGATATTTCCGGATATAAGTTTGATAGACTTTTCGCAATATTCATCGGTATCCAATCTGGCGCATGTCTGAATAAAGATGATTCCGTTACCGCCATCTGCATACATACCATTATCATATACAAGTTTCTGTTGCTTCGATGTCAGATAATAATTACCTTTTGCCGGTGAGAAAGGATCTTTGGCACAAAATATATAAGACTTATGGCGGGGATGATTTTTAATATACAGACTATTCTTCAGACTCATTTCCCAATAACTCGCTCTTATCTGACTATCCAGACACTCCGTATCGTCGCCGACCATGAGTAGCAACTTTTCTATACCGCTATCATAATCCCTTTTAATCGACCTTATCCCATATTTTTTATTTTTATAAGCATGAAAATTAAATCTTAACCACTCCTTTGCCTGCTGAAATTCTGTCTTGTATCGGTCTGAAACTTTATCTAATTTATCGCTAAACAGATACAGACTGAAACAAGCACCATACTTATCATGCAGGTCTTTTAGGTCCTTAAAGAATTGCACCGAGTATATCGATAAATGATCCTCACCGAATAACTCAGCAATAGATTTGCCTACATCATCAAATGATATATGCATAAAGTTACCGCTATAATCACAGGAATCCACTCTTGAGATAAATTCAAGTTCATCTGCAGTATTAAAATTCCTACGCCCGAAATGCGCTATCCGGTCATATACTGTTAAGATTCGCGATAACATATATGTAACTCTATCCTTAAAATTTCTCATCTACTCATCAACCTACGTCTTATCTTCTAAGAAACTGTTTAAATTTATGTCGAAAATTTTATATCAGTCAAATATACCATGATTTTAAGAATCTTTTTGGCGCTTTTTGCGTGATTCATCAGTCGTGATGCCCGCATCACTCCTTCTTCATCACACAAAAATCATCCAAAAATCTTCTCAAAATCATTGGCACATAAATTTAAACAGTTTCTTAGCCACTGCTATCGGAGCAACTTTCAGATCTGTTACGAATTGCTTGGATAAGGGGTATTCCTGCCGGCTATCCTTTAAACGTCGGGAGAAAAGTTCTTTGAAAGTCGGGGTAAGCCATTCCGATCCATCCCGGCATATCCTGTTTCTCATTTCAGCGTATGTAGGTGTATTCATGTCGGGAATACAGCCGAGTCCCATCCATGTATGACCGTTCCAGCAATGTGGACTCATACAGTTATGGCCTATTGCCCGGAAAGGGATTGGAGTTTCGGTATCCGTAAAAATGTCGACAGGTCTGCTTGCGTTGTAATAACACTGTCTCCATGTGCCGGTGGCAATTTCAACTACTCCGCACCAATCTCCGGCGTAACAGAACTCTCTGCGCGGTTGCTCGAATATCTCAAACTTAAAGTCAAACAGAGGAGAATTAAAACGCCCCCAGACATCCTTATACTCCCTACGGCTCATTTGGGTGAGAAGGGGTAAATACCGACCAGAGTATCGGTCATCTCTTGCTACCGTGAAATGAGGGATTGCTCCCAACTCTTCGATAGCACGCTGATTTAATTCATCTACATACTGCGTGAGTTCATCATGAGGGGTAACTTCAAGAGTAAACGATGCCCCCGCATCGCGCATTCTACGTATATTATTGAAAAATATATCGAGCAGGCCCTTCTCCTTAAGTTGCAGATAATGATATGAGAATTTTATAAATAATCTATCTGTCAACTCTTTGGGGAGGTTTGCTAATTCTTCAAATCTCCCTGTTAATGTGCCATTGGTCACAATCATTATATAATGGCCCTCCTCAAGCAATTCGCGGGTAAGTTCTACTACCTCTCTGCTTAATAAGGTCTCCCCCTCCGCACACATATTGATAATGGCCGGACCTCCTAAACGCTTCAATGCAAGGGCCCTTCTGATATGCTCGGGGGGATACTTGAAAGGTTTTACAACCGTATCGAAAAGCCCCCTATGAGTAATGTAGCAATACGGGCATCTTAACGTGCAGGCACGGATAGGAATACGGAGTTCGACAAATCTCACAAACTTATTCCGCTTTATTGATTTATCACATTCCCACATAGAGAAGCGGCTTATTGTATCAAATCTCTTCGGCATATACCACTTATCGTTTAAATATCATTCTGACAGCAAGTTGGAAAAGTCGGTTGACCGCCGTCAATTTATGTCTTACCAACCATACTGACACTCTGCTACGCAGCATAAGATTGATATTGACCTGAGGATTATCAAGTTCGAGCCAGCGCTTGGGGTCATAACATTCCAGACAGGTAATGAGAGGGAGGTAATATAGAAATTTACGATATTGAAGTGCGGGGAGTACTGCCGGATGATTATGCGTTACGATAAACTCTTCCAGCATATCCAATGCCAATTTACCGGCCTCAATTCTCTTTACATCCCTAACCTGAGTCATTGAACCCGGGTTTACGCAATTATAATGATATAGCGGCTCGGCTACTACGCTTACCTTATCTGTAAATAGATGCATCGGTACTGTTACTACAAAATCCTCGCAATAGGTAACGGCCGGATCGGCCTTAAAATCATACTTGTCATAATATTCCTTACGCACCAGTCTCTGCCACAGAAATTGGTGCATCTTTTGAATCCTCAGTATGTTTGAGGCCCTCTCCTCTCTACCGGATAATAACGAAGGGCGATGTATCCCCTTACGCTCTCCCGCTTCTGTAAAATACCCGCACACTACAATATCGGAGTCATTGGCTTTAGCAGACTCATACATAAGTCGATACATATCCGGTTCGACCCAGTCATCGCTGTCGCAGTGTATCACATATTCCCCCCGGGCAGCCTTTACTCCGGTCACTCTCGCCACTGCCAGCCCTTTATTGCCGTCGTGATTGATAATGCGAATATTTTTCTCCCTTTCCGGAAACTCCCTTATTGTGTTTTTTAGTATCCCGATACTGTTGTCGGGTGTGCCGTCATTAACAAAAATAAATTCTATATCATCGGTCATTGTCTGATTAAACAATGATCGGGCACACCTCTCTATAAATTTTTCCACCCCGTATACGGGTACTAAAACTGATACTTTTATCGGGGTATCTACCTTTGGGTTCTGCATAAGTGTTAGCGTGTTACAGGCGATAAGTCAGATTACTCTTATATCATACTTACTATCAGATCATATCAAGCACTTCATGCCAGAGTCCTCTTCCCGAGGCTATCTGTGTTACATACTGACCCGGAGGGATATTCCCCTCGATTAATTCTATTCCATCGGGAGTAATGGCTATATCCCACCCTACATATCGTGCTTCCGGCACTACCTTGCATAATTCTTCGACCATATCCCGACATTTCCGGAAATCTTCAATCTTATATCCGTCAAATTTTATACCGGTATAGGGATGTGACTCAAATTCCGTGCAATTCATACCGTATGCGTTGCCGCGCAATTCCCCTGTCTGCGGATCTATGGCACAGGAGATACCACCATTCTGATAATTATCGAGATATGATATGCCGTCACCCATTCTCATCGCCCATACCAACTCATGAATTTTCCCGGTTTTATCTATCACACTTACTAATCTTATGGTGTTCAAAGAGCCGGGAGCAAGTTTTTTAAGATTTTCGTTGTTTTCTACACACTCCTCTACCAGATAACGTACTCCTTTGTCTTGGAATATCTCTTGCTTCTCGGCATCTGTACTCTCCGGGGTCAGTTTGATCACTCCCCTACCCCCGTACTCAGTCACAGGCTTGACAATCACATTAGGATGTTTTGACATAAACGAGTCGAGATCATTTACGGGGTCAGTATCCGACAAGAGTTTCCAGTCGCGCTTAATAAAGCGACTGAATTTCTCATTAAAAAGTACCTTATCGAGAAATAAATCGTGAGTCTCCGGATTTGATAATCTGAATCTTAACACATCATTTCGTCGGCATGATATATAAGTTTTTCTCTCCGCGGGCGATTTTTCCCAAAATCTATACGAGTAATAGTCAATAAAATCAAAACCATAAAAGTAGTACC
>CAMWNR010000086.1 GCA_947175665.1 uncultured Porphyromonadaceae bacterium | reverse complement strand
CATTTAATAAAGAAATCTACTGCATGGCAAGTTGTGCAGACTATAAACAACAATAATGGTCTGTAATGGGATTTTATGATTAGAACTTTTAGATTTTTGAGGGTACGGAACTTTTTTCATTAATGCCTTGGGGCATTAATGTTTGGCACGGAATTTACGGAATTTCACGGAATTTATATTGATTGCATTTAGGTTTGTCGCAAATGACAGTGAGGGCGCTTGCTTCGCTCGCGCTCACGGAATCACACGGAAAACAGGCCTGTAGTGTAGGTTGCGTGTATAATCGGGCGAGAGCAAGCCTGCAGAGCAGGCATTTAGCATAGGCACGTATCAGCAAAAATCAAAGATTTTTGCTGGTGCGTGTACCCACGACTCTACATCAGTTGGATGTGCCGCGTAGCGGTACTTCAGAAAACGGGAAATACATCTTGAGAAGTGCTGAAGTACCGCTACGCGGCACCTGGGTTGGTGTGAGGGTGTGCGCGTACACGCACCAGAGAAAAGGCTAATGCCTTTCCTCTGATACGTGCCTATGCTGAAATCCCGCTACGCGGGATGTTACACCACAATATATGTTTCGGGCATTATTTTAACACTTTAACGGACTCTTGGACTTGACCCGAGTCAAGTGCTCTAATAAATAAAAAAGCAACTACCTGTGGCGATAGTTGCTTTTGGGTGGTCCCACTAGGGCTTGAACCTAGGACCCACAGATTATGAGTCTGTTGCTCTAACCAACTGAGCTATAGGACCGGGATTTTTTATTGTATGGCAAAGTTAGGCATTTTTTTTTAATTGTGCAAATCTTGATGATTTTTATTTTATTATTTTTTTGTGTTTCTCTGTTTTGGAGTGTTTTTTTATCTGTGATAGTTTCGGTTTATATTTTATTATTTTTTTTGCGCTTCTCTGTTTTGGAGCATCTTTTTATCAGGGGCTATTTCGGTTTATATTTTATTATTTTTTTGCGATATAAGGTTATTCACTGTCTTGTCTCTAATTTTTATTGGATATTTCTTTCTTTTTTGTTATTACAGTATTACACAATTAAATGTTTATTAACATTTATTTTTATTTTTTAGTTAAAATTCTTTAATCAGTTTTTCTTTATTTGAGTTATATTTATGTGGGTTTAAGAAGATAGGGATATCTATGCTTCTTGCTTCCAGTTCTTTCATAGGATTGAATTTCGATTCTTTCATAGGATTGAATTACGGTTCTTTTGCAGGATTGAATTACGGTTCTTGTTTTTACTTTCGGTTTCTAACATGAAAAACTTTATATCCATCTTTATTGGTTGCCTGGTGGTGTCTACTTTGACATCTATTGATGCTTTTGCTATTACGGGGTCAACTTCTTCTAATCTTGAAACGGATATTTTTGCATCTGATTCTATCCGGCTTCATCCGGAAGAGGCAGCCCGCACTGACCTTATCCACGGGTCGAAGGTAATTTTTGTTAATGGCGATGAGGGTAATCGTGCCGACAGGGATTCTGTGGAGAGGATGCTTGAGCGCTTTTATGTCGACCAGTTCCGCAATTCGCAAGATCCTGAGGCTCCTTATTTTACTTTTATGAGTAAAGATGCCAATTATGCTATGGGTATCGGTGGTATCGCAGCCATTGATACTTGGTTTAATTGGAATGGATATATTCCTTATGATGGCTACAATGTGAGCAACATTGAGATTCCCAAATCTCCGGAGCGTATGAAGAGTCTCGGTGCTACGGCCGCATATTCCAAAATATACCTTAATATTATGGGTAAGAATACTCCGATAGGTTCATTTCGTGTTTATCTTGAGGCGGGTTTTACTGACAGCAGGTATAGCAAATTCAGAATAAAGAGAGCGTGGATGCAGATTCGTGATTTCACTGTCGGTCTGGCTAAGTCTACCTTTTCTGACCCCGCCGCCCAACCGGAGACTCTTGACCCTGCGGGCCCTAACGGCAAGATAGACCGTGCCAACATCCTTGTCAGATACTTGCATACCTGGAAAAACAAGTGGTCGGTAGGTGGGTCGGTAGAGTTTCCCGGCTCATATTATAAGGTTGAGGATAAATTGACGGCCAAAGTTTCTGATTATGTACCTGATTTTGCCGCATTAGGACAATTTCAATGGAATCGTGGGTTAAGCCATGTCCGCATCGGAGGTATCGTCCGTGCTATCCCCTATCGGGATCTGATTGCGGGGCAGAACCATACCGTACTAGGCTGGGGAGCGGAATTATCATCAATCGTTCGCGCCGGCAGGATTCTTACTTTTTATTATCTCAGTTCGGTAGGCAAAGGTATCGCTTCATATACGGCAGATCTTGGTTCGGAAGATTGCGATTTACTCCCTGATCTTTCCACTCCGGGCAGAATGTACGCTCCGCTTACGCTGGCCACAACCGTAGGCGTCAAAGTGCAGATTTTACCCAAACTCAGCAGTACCGTCTCATTGTCAGGACTTCATAATTATGCTAAGGGGAATATCGATGATGCCACTTATAAATATGGCGAGTATATTTGCGGTAATCTTATCTATACATTCTCGCCGCGTCTGATGACAGGACTGGAGTATTTGGCAGCCAAGCGCATGAACTTTAACGGGCAGCACGCCAATGCCAACCGGTTGAGTGCAAAATTTGTATTCTCGTTTTAACCCTCTCCACGTTTAGCGGAATTTCAGATCTGAGCATAAGTGATTATTTTCACTTTATTTAGCAAATTATAAATTGCTGATACATCAATTTATATACCGTAGTTTAATCAAATATTTTTTCAAAATATTTATAATCGGTTTCAGTATCTCAAAAAAAAGAGGTAATTTTGTGGGCGAAAACAACGTAATACCCACAATTCACGATGCAATCGATACGAAACGCAGTGCTGATTCTTGAAGACGGCACGACTTTCCACGGGAAATCTTTCGGCTATCCCGGGGCTGCGGCAGGCGAAGTGGTGTTTAATACCGCTATGACCGGCTATCCCGAAAGCCTTACCGACCCTTCTTACGAAGGTCAGATACTTGTCACCACTTATCCCATTCTCGGCAATTATGGCGTGCCACCTCGCCGCCAAAAAGATGACGTAAGTCAGTATTATGAATCCGATCACATCCATGCCAAGGCTATTGTAGCGCAAGATTACAGTTGGCAACATTCGCATTGGCAGGCTGACCGTTCGCTGGCTGATTGGCTTAATGAGGAAAAAATTCCCGGTATCTACGGTATCGATACGAGGGCTCTTACGAAACTTCTGCGAGAGAAAGGCTCAATGCTGGGCAAAATAGTCGTAGAAGGAGCGGAAGAGCCTGATTTTTATGATCCCAACAAGGAGAATCTGGTGGCTAAGGTCTCTTGCAAAGAACCTGAAGAGCACGGAGCCGGTGATAAAACCGTAGTGCTTGTAGACTGCGGGGTAAAGCACAATATCATACGCTGTCTTACCGGCAGAGGTCTTAAAGTGATACGTGTGCCTTGGGATTATGATTTCAACACCATACCTTGCGACGGTATCTTTATCTCCAACGGCCCGGGTAATCCCGATATGGTTGATGTAACGGTCGAGAATCTGCGCAAGGCTCTTAAGGGCAACAAACCTATCTGCGGCATCTGCATGGGCAATCAACTCCTCTCTAAAGCCGCCGGAGCCTCTACTTATAAACTCAAATACGGCCACCGCAGTCATAATCAACCGGTGCGCCGCGCAGGCACCAACAGTTGCTACGTCACTTCGCAAAACCACGGGTTTGCTGTCGACGACTCTACCCTACCCTCTGATTGGGAACCGTTATTTATCAACATGAATGACAATACCAACGAGGGTATACGCCACAAGACCAAACCATTCTTTTCGGCACAGTTTCATCCTGAGGCAAGTTCGGGTCCTAAAGATACCGAGTTTCTGTTTGATGAATTTGTAGCATTACTTTAGCGACTTGACTTCTTGGCATTAACGACTAACTTACCGACTTACAAATGACTGATTCAAATATTGATAAAAGTATAAAAAAAGTTCTTCTACTCGGCTCCGGTGCCCTTAAGATCGGTGAGGCCGGTGAATTTGACTATTCCGGCTCACAGGCCCTCAAGGCTATGAAGGAGGAGGGTATCAATACCGTTCTTATCAACCCTAATATCGCTACAGTGCAGACCTCTGAGGGGTTTGCCGATAAAATCTATTTCCTCCCGGTGACTCCGGAGTTTGTAGAGCGTGTGATCGAAAAGGAACGCCCTGATGGTATTCTTCTGGCTTTTGGCGGCCAGACTGCTCTGAATTGCGGTGTAAAACTGTACGAGTCGGGTATCCTCGAAAAGTACGGTGTCAAAGTGTTGGGTACTCCCGTACAGGCTATCATTGATACTGAGGACCGCGAATTATTTGTAAAGAAACTTGATGAGATAGGTGTCAAGACCATCAAGAGTGAAGCGGTAGAGAGCATCGCGGCTGCTAAGGCTGCCGCCGCGCGCCTCGGTTACCCTGTGATTGTGCGCGCTGCCTACGCCTTGGGTGGTCTCGGATCCGGATTTTGCGATAATGAAGAGGAACTCACCGCTCTCACAGAGAAGGCTTTGGCTTTCTCCCCTCAGGTGCTTGTAGAGAAGTCTCTCAAGGGGTGGAAGGAAGTAGAGTATGAGGTGGTGCGCGACCGTTTTGACAACTGCATCACCGTTTGTAATATGGAGAATTTCGACCCTCTCGGCATACATACCGGTGAGAGTATCGTGGTGGCCCCCTCGCAGACGCTCAGCAATGAGGATTACCACTACCTCCGCAAACTCGCCATTAAGATCATACGCCATATCGGCATCGTAGGCGAGTGTAATGTACAGTATGCATTTGACCCTGAGTCAATGGATTACCGTGTCATTGAGGTCAATGCGCGCCTGAGCCGTTCTTCGGCGCTCGCCTCTAAGGCTACCGGTTACCCGCTCGCCTTTGTAGCAGCCAAACTCGGTCTCGGCTATGGACTGTTTGATCTGCGCAACTCTGTGACAAAGGATACTTCGGCCTTCTTTGAGCCTGCTCTTGATTATTGCGTAGTGAAGTTACCCCGTTGGGACCTCGGTAAATTTCATGGAGTGCGCCGCGAAATCGGTTCGTCAATGAAATCAGTAGGTGAGGTTATGGCTATCGGCCGTACTTTTGAAGAGGCCATGCAGAAGGGTCTGCGCATGATCGGGCGCGGTATGCACGGTTTTGTGGAAAATAAAGATATCAAGATAGATAACATCGATGCGGCTTTAAGCACTCCTACCGATAACCGCATCTTCGTTATCGCTCAGGCTATGAAGGAGGGGTATAGTGTAGATAAAATACACCAACTCACCAAGATAGACCGATGGTTTCTCTATAAACTTGAAAACATCATCGCCACCTCGCGCGAACTGGAGCAGTATGACACGCTTGAGGCAGTGCCTGACTCATTGCTGCTACAGGCAAAACAGCAGGGTTTCAGCGATTTCCAGATAGCACGATGCATATTTAAGGAATCACAGGAATCTCCGGAGAAGATTAGTCTCGATGTGCGCAATTACCGCAAGAGCCGTGGCATAGTACCCGTAGTGAAGCAGATTGATACGCTCGCTGCTGAATATCCCGCACAGACCAATTATCTATACATCACCTATAACGGCAACACCAACGATGTCAATTTCTTACACGATCATCGTTCTATCGTGGTGTTGGGTTCGGGTGCATACCGCATCGGTTCGTCGGTAGAATTTGACTGGTGTTCGGTTAATGCACTTATGACTGTCAAGAAGGAGGGGTGGAGATCGGTAATGATCAATTACAACCCCGAAACGGTCTCTACCGATTATGACATGTGCGATCGTCTATATTTTGACGAACTCACCTTTGAGCGTGTTATGGATATTCTTGATCTGGAGCAACCTCACGGCACCATCCTGAGCGTAGGCGGACAGATACCTAACAATCTTGCCATGCGCCTTGATGCCGAGGGGGTAAATATTCTCGGCACTTCTGCCAAGAGTATCGATAATGCCGAAGACCGCCATAAGTTCTCTTCTATGCTCGATAAACTCGGTATTGACCAGCCCAGATGGCGCGAACTGACTTCTAAGGATGATATCGATTCATTTATAGAAGAGGTTGGTTTCCCGGTACTTGTAAGACCGAGTTATGTACTTTCAGGTGCAGCCATGAATGTCTGCTCTAATCCCGAAGAACTTGACCGATTCCTAAAACTTGCGGCCAATGTATCTAAACAACATCCGGTTGTGGTGAGCGAGTTTATACAGAATGCCAAGGAGATTGAGATGGATGCAGTAGCCCAAAACGGTGAAATCAAGGCTTACGCTATCTCCGAACATATAGAGTTTGCAGGTGTACATTCGGGTGATGCCACCATACAGTTCCCGCCGCAGAAACTATATGTGGAGACTATGCGCCGTATTAAAAAAGTGAGCGGCCAGATAGCGAAAGCCCTTAACATCTCCGGACCTTTTAATATTCAGTTTCTGGCTAAAAACAACGATATTAAAGTTATCGAATGTAACCTGCGCGCCTCACGCTCTTTCCCGTTTGTAAGTAAGGTGCTTAAGATAAACTTTATCGACCTCGCTACTAAAATAATGCTTGGTCTGCCGGTAGAGAAACCCAATAAATCTGCTTTTGACCTGGACTATGTCGGTATTAAGGCCTCACAATTCTCATTCTCCCGTCTGCAGGGTTCTGACCCTGTTTTGGGTGTGGATATGAGCAGTACCGGTGAGGTAGGTTGTATAGGCACCGACACCGGTGAGGCTGTGCTTAAGGCTATGCTCTCGGTAGGTCACCGCATACCTAAGAGAAGCGTTCTGCTTACTACCGGATCAGCCCGCGATAAGGTAGCAATGCTTGCCTCGGCTCAACTTCTTCATAAAAACGGCTATACCATCTACGCCAGCAAAGGCACTCACGCATTCCTGAGCGAGAACGGTATACCGGCAGTAAGAGTCTACATGCCCTCGCAAGGTGATCAGCAACCTCAGGCACTCGAATTACTGCACAACAAGCAGATTGATCTGGTGGTGAATGTACCTAAAAACCTCACCCCCACCGAACTGAGCGACGGCTACAAGATACGCCGCGCGGCCATTGACCTTAACATCCCGCTGCTTACCAACACCCGTCTGGCAGAGGCATTCATAAGTGCTTTCACTTCTATTAAGCCGGGTGAGATTGAAATCAAGGCGTGGGATGAGTATTAAGCAGATGAAATTCAGCGAAATACCTGATAACCAGAATAATGTAGAAAATCTGTTCCGACTCCTCCGCAGGGAGTTGGAGCAGATTTCATCTATATCATCCGGCGAGGCCACCGCTATGGCGCGCCTGATTTTTCATGCTCTCAAGGGTTGGGATGCAACCGCTCTCTTCTGTCACTATCCTGATAGTCTCTCTCCATTTATACTGGAGCGTATCGATCAGATACTCGATCGGCTTAAAGCCCACGAACCGATACAGTACATCCTGGGCGAAGGGAGATTTTACGGTATGGATCTGAAGGTCAATACCTCCACCCTCATACCGCGACCGGAGACGGAGGAGTTGGTAGAATTGATAATTGACCGCGAGGGACGCACACCGGATCTCAGGATATTGGATGTAGGCACAGGGAGCGGGGCCATAGCGATCGCTCTTAGCCGCAATCTGCTTTTCCCAAAAATTACCGCCATAGATGTGTCACCTCAGGCTATCATGGTAGCCAAGGAGAATGCCTTAAACCTAAAGGCTGATATAGATTTTATCACCGCTGATATTTTCGCCTGGACCCCGGCTCCCGATTCTCTTGACATCATCGTTAGCAATCCCCCCTATATAGCAGAATCCGAAAAATCGGATATGGAGGCGCATGTATTGGACTACGAACCCCCGACGGCCCTATTCGTACCCGACTCCGACCCGCTTCGCTTTTATAGGCGTATCGCTGAGACAGGAGCCTCATCACTCACCGTCGGAGGGAGGATTTACTTTGAAATCAACCCCCTCTTCACTTCTCAATTAGAGGAGATGATGCAAAACATCGGTTACACCGACATAGCACTCCACTCCGATATATCAAGACGTCAAAGATTTCTAACCGCTACATTAGGCCATGAAAAAAGATGAATCTTTCGAGAGTTTGAAATTGCGCATGGCCGGTCTTTGCGCTTCGACAGAATATTGTGAAGATGAGATACGCAAACGTCTGGCAAGAACATCACTGTCAAACCGTGAAACCGACGAAATAATAAGGTTTCTACGCGAGAACCGATTTATCGATGATTATCGGTATGCCGCCGCGTTCGCTCGCGATAAGGTACGTTTTGCAGGATGGGGTAAAGTTAAGATACGTGCCGCATTGGCTCTTAAGCACATCCCTGCCGATGCCCTCTCCCACGGACTTGATGCTATCGAAGATTCTGACTACATAGAGGCTTGCCGGCGTGCAGGCGAGGCCAAAGCGCGCCATCTCAACCTGAATGAGCGTAACGATGCAGCCAAATTTATACGCCATCTGCAGAGTCGCGGGTTCGAATCCGGATTGATATTTCAATTGCTAACAGCCCTCCGCCAACGTGATTAAGACCATCCTTGACTTTCTGTTACCCCCCGTATGCCATATCTGTGGAGATACACTGCTGGAAGATGAGCAATTCTTATGCGGCCGGTGCGAAGCCGGCCTAACGCGCACATTCTATCACCTCTCTCCCGACAACGCCACTGCCATGAAACTGGCCGGCTTATTCCCCTTTACAAGAGCGACCTCTCATTTCTTTTACACTCACCATAGCAAGATAGCCACTCTTATACACGATTTTAAATACCGCAACTATCCCTCGCTGGCCACCCATTTGGGGAGTATCATGGGGAGCGAACTGATGATGGCCGGGTATCTCAGCGACATAGATCTCATAATACCGCTACCTATACATTGGACTAAACGTCTGCGACGAGGTTATAACCAGACCGAATATCTCGCACGAGGCATATCAAAATCGACCGGAATACCGGTATCGCTTGATCTTAAGTGCAATAAAGCGCACAGATCTCAGACCAAATACTCCTCCGAAGCCCGCAAAGCGCTCACCGACAATATATTCACGCTCCGAAACCCCGGCCTATACCACGGTAAGCACCTGCTGATTATCGACGATGTCTGCACGACAGGCAC
>CAMWNR010000085.1 GCA_947175665.1 uncultured Porphyromonadaceae bacterium | reverse complement strand
TTACAGTGCCAAGTGAGCATTACAGTGCCAAGTGAGCATTACAGTGCCAAGTGAGTATTGCAATGGCTCGTAAGGTATAGAAGGGCAAGAAGGGCATAGCAGATCCTTTTTTTGTTTAGGGGGCGAGATTCATCGAGCCCATCAAATCATCTCCCGCTCCCAAAGATTAAAAAATCACAGAGGGTGTAATCTCCAACGAGATTACACCCTCTGCTTTATTTCTATAGGTTTCGGCCGGTAATACCCGAAACTGCAATATTACTCCTGAGGAACTTTAAGGTCAGCAAAGGGGCGGTTGCCGTTATTACCACCTTCGCGACGCGGGCCACGATCATTGCGCGGACCACGGTCACCACCTTCTCGACGGGGACCACGATCGTTGCGCTGTCCACGGTCTCCGTCACGGCGCTGCGGACGCGGGCCACGGTCACCACCTTCGCGACGAGGACGCGCCTCACGCTCTACATAACCTTCGGGCTTCTCGGTAAGTACGCGCATTGAGAGGCGATATTTACCGGTCTTCTTATCAATCTCGATAAGTTTTACCTGCACTTTGTCACCCTCCTTAAGACCGCTCTGCTCCATTGAGTCAAGACGATCCCAAGAGATTTCAGAGATATGGAGCAATCCGTCACGACCCGGCATAAACTCTACAAATGCACCGAAATCAAGAATAGAGCGCACTGTACCCTCGTATACTTCACCCTCTTCGGGCTGAGCCACAATCGCCTTGATGCGAGCCAGCGCGGCATCAATGCTGGCCTTATCCTTAGAAGCGATCTCTACGCGACCTACACCGGTCTTTTCATCTTCGTCGATAGAGATAGTAGTACCGGTCTCTTCCTGCATAGCCTGGATCACCTTACCTTGCGGGCCGATCACAGCACCTATCATCTCTTTCGGAATCTCGATGGTAACCAGACGCGGAACATGAGGTTTGTAATCCTCACGAGCCTCGGGTATAGTATCGTGGATTATATTAAGAATATGCAGACGGCCCTGACGTGCCTGTTCGAGTGCCTTCTCCAGCACTTCATAACTCAGACCGTCAACCTTGATATCCATCTGGGTGGCTGTGATACCTTTCTCGGTACCTGTAACCTTAAAGTCCATATCACCGAGATGGTCCTCATCACCGAGAATATCGGAGAGCACGGCATATTTTACATTATTGGTATCTGATATCAGACCCATTGCCACACCCGCTACGGGACGCTTCATCTTCACACCCGCATCAAGCAGGGCGAGAGTACCACCGCATACTGTAGCCATTGATGACGATCCGTTAGACTCAAGAATATCACTGACAATACGGCATGTGTAGGGGAACCCATCGGGGAACATTCTCTTAAGTGCACGATGTGCAAGATTGCCGTGACCTATTTCACGACGTCCTACGCCACGCTGCGGACGAGCCTCACCGGTCGAGAACGGGGGGAAATTATAATGGAGCAGGAAACGCTCTTTGCTCTGATTGAGCACATCATCCACAATCTTCTCATCAAGAGTAGTGCCGAGAGTAGCGGTAACCAGAGCCTGAGTCTCACCACGAGTGAAGACTGCTGCACCGTGAGGACCGGGCAGGTAATCTATCTCACACCAGATAGGACGTATCTCGGTAGTCTTACGACCATCCAGACGGATACCCTCATCGAGTACGCAACGACGCATAGCCTCTTTCTCCACATCATGATAATAGCGCTTCACCATTGCGATGCGCTGTTCGGGAGTATAGAGTTCGAGTTGCTCATCGGTCATTTCGGGGAGATTCTCGATATACTCATCGCGGATAGCCTTAAATGAGTCGTTGCGCCAATGCTTGTCGGCACATCCGGCTTTTGCTATCTCGTAAGCCTTATCATAGCACTTCTCACGCACATCGGCGCGCAGAGCCTCATCGTTGATTTCGTGATTATATTCGCGCTTCACCTCTTTGCCGGCCTCTTTCATGAGTTCCATCTGCACAAGGCAGTGGCGCTTGATCTCATCGTGAGCCACCTTGAGGGCTTCGAGCAATTCGGCTTCGGATACTTCATCCATCTCACCCTCCACCATCATGATGTTGTCGTAAGTGGCACCGACCATCAATTCGATGTCGGCCTTTTCGATCTGTTCAAAAGTAGGATTGATTACCCACTCCCCGTCTACACGAGCCACACGCACCTCTGATATAGGACCGTTAAAGGGTATATCCGAGCATGCGAGAGCAGCAGATGCAGCGATACCTGCGAGTGCATCCGGCGCTTCATTCTCATCGGCTGAATAAAGGGTTACATTTACAAACGTCTCGGCGTGATAATTATCCGGGAAGAGCGGACGTAGCACACGGTCTACAAGACGTGAAGTGAGGATTTCATAGTCACTTGCGCGTCCCTCTCTCTTGAGGAAGCCTCCGGGATAGCGTCCGATAGAGGCATATTTCTCTTTGTATTCTACTGTGAGAGGCATGAAATCCACACCCTCATTCGCCTCCTGTGCGGAGCATACGGTGGCAAGGAGCATCGTGTTGCCCATGCGCACCTCTACTGCGCCATCCGCTTGCTTCGCGAGTTTGCCGGTCTCGATCGTAATCTGACGGCCGTCGCCCAAGTCGATGGTCTTTTTTACTGGTTTCAGCATAAGTTCGTTATTGTTTTTCTATCGCTGCTTTATCGGGCCGAAGGAATATCTTCAACCCAAAAATTTCAACATATAAATTTTCTACAAAATTAACAATTAATTCGCTATTATGCAATTTATTCCCCATCTAAATATGTATAATTCCCCTTATCCGAACCACCCTTTATGCTGAATTTGCAATATTTATAGATTATTTGTAATTTTGAATCGTATTTAACTGTTTTTGCAATCATGAAATTTTCTGATTTTTTTTATATTCTGCCGCTGATCGCAGCGGTATCTTTGGGCGCCTGCTCATCTGACCCTTCATTTTCTGTCAAGGGCTCTGTAGATAATGCCGAGGGTATGACCCTCTTGCTTGAGCGCCCTGACCATGCAGGTGTCTGGATTCCGCTCGATTCCGCTCACCTTAAGAATAACGGTAAGTTTGAGTTTCGCAGCATCGCGCCTTCTGACCCTCAGATATATCGCCTTGCTCTCGCCACACCCGACGGTGACCGCTACATCTATTTCCCCATCGATTCTATCGAATCTCTTTCCATTACAGCCGATGCCGGTACTTTTGCTTCTTCTTACCAAATCGAGGGTAGCGATAATGCCAGAAATCTTGCGCAATTTGAGAAGCAACTCCTCTCCTTTGCGCCTCATATCTCCAATCCGGATTCGGCTAATGCTTTCAAACGCAGGGTATATACTTCCTTCCTGCAGGATGCCAGAGGTAGTGTGGTAAGTTATTACATTCTTACCAAAACCGTTGATGACACTCCTCTATTTAACGTGGATGAAGACGGCTCTTATTTCGCAGCCGTGGCTACTTCTTTCCGACAGTTCCGCCCGGACGATCCGCGCACAGAACTTCTGGAGCGTACGGCCAATGAATCACGCAAACGTCGCCTTTCCAAGAC
The DNA here is from genome assembly GCA_947175665.1 of uncultured Porphyromonadaceae bacterium. Taxonomy (GTDB): domain Bacteria; phylum Bacteroidota; class Bacteroidia; order Bacteroidales; family Muribaculaceae; genus Lepagella. Next base: position 5,694 of record CAMWNR010000085.1, on the reverse strand, counting down.
CGGCCAAAAGACTGTAATTCAAGCCGAAGAAATCAACCTCATCCCCATAAATCTCCCCGACCCTAACGGCTCAAACATCGCATTGAGTCAGGTAGCCGGCCACGGTGTCCCCACCGCTTTGGTATTCTCCGACTTTAATGATGCCGCCACTCCGGCCCTTAACATCGAACTCAAGAAACTATACGATACCGGACGGCTTAAAATCTATAATGTAGGTGTATCGACCGACCCGGTAGAGTGGCGCAACAGTGCGCGCAATCTTCCCTGGACCACTGTCTTTGCCAATACATCAGACCTTCGTAATGTGGCCGCATCATATATGATAGAGTCTCTACCTACCATCTTTCTTATAGATGCTGACGGAAATCTTAAGAGCCGATGCACCTCGGTCGAAGATATTAAAAAGGGTATCTGATTTATTTTAGCATACCGGTTTATTTTAGCATACCGGCAGTGATTTATTTTGAGCATACCGGCAGTGATTTATTTTGAGCATACCGGCAGTGATTTATTTTGAGCATACCGGTAGTAATTTATTTTTTGTTAGGGGTTGGAGGCTTCAGCCCCAACCGGAATATATGTTACACAACATATACCTACAAAAAACTTAATCACTCTACCGATGTTTTATAGGCATAATCGCATTTTTTGCGATTATGCCTTTTTTTTACAATCAAACACTTCCTTTATCAACCTATTGAAAATCAAATTTATGAAAAACTCTCTACGTCTTTCAGCCATCCTCCTCGCAGGACTTTTTACTTTCTCGGCTGCCACAGCCCAGTCCACAACTAAGGTTAAGGACCACAGCACCAATCCTGACCTCTTCTTCTTGTATGAAGGTGACGCTCCTGACAGTTATTACCTCCTCCCCCCTCCCCCGGATGCTGCTTCCGTACAGTTTATGTATGACAAGGCCCGGTATGATTGGGGTAAGTCACTCCGCAACACTCCGCGCGGCGAACAGGCCTTTAAAGATGCCCGTGTGCAGGGTCAGGATCTTCCCGATGCATTTTCCGAAGCATTCGGTGTATACATTTCTCCTGAAAACACTCCCGAAATCTATACCCTCATAGTAGGTATGCGCGAGGATGCCGGCGACCTTGCCACCCGCGAAGCAAAGAATTATTATAATCGTCAGCGCCCGTTTGCTTTCTTTGGTGAGGATACCTGCAATCCCGAGCAACAGGAAGAACTATCTACCAATGGCTCGTATCCTTCCGGACATACTTCTATCGGCTGGGCTACCGCATTGGTGCTATCTGAATTAAACCCCGACCGCCAGGATGAAATACTCGAACGCGGTTACCAGATGGGTGAATCAAGAGTTATCTGCGGCTACCACTTCCAGAGCGATGTTGATGCCGGACGCATCACCGGATCGGGTATCGTGGCTCGCCTGCATGCTGATCCTGAGTTTACAAAGCAACTCGATAAGGCTAAAAAAGAGATGGCCAACCTTAAAAAAGCCGGCAAGGTTAAAGAAGGGCACCGCCCGCTTAAGAAACATTGATTGCGGCCGATTAACCTTTAATCAATCATCTAAACTTTACGACCATGAAGAAATCTATACTCTTTACAGCGGTAGCATTAGCAGCCTCTGTACTCCCCGCATACGCTCAGAATGACTCAATATCTGAAGCCCCCAAGCCTGAAAAGGCTAAGTTTTCGGTTAAACCTACCGGACGCATCCTTCTCGACGGCGGTGCCTTAATATCTCCGCAATCGGATATGTTCAAAAGCGGTTTTGCAATCCCCGATGCACGTCTCGGTGTAAAAATGACTTACGGCAAATGGGATGCCAAAGTCGATGTAGGATTCGCTTACGGCAAGGTGGGTCTTAAGGACTTATATATCGGCTACACGTTCAGTCCGGAACATAACCTGAAAATCGGTTCATTTATCCATCAGTTTGGCCTGCAGAGCGCTACGTCAAGTTCTATGAAACCTACTATGGAGGAACCGATGAGCAACGGTATCTTTAACGATTCCCGCCAACTCGGTATACAGTATGAGTATAGCGGCAAGAAATTCCTCGCTACAGCATCGGCCCATCTCGAACCATCGGCTACCACTTACCTCCTTACACCGGATCAGTTTACCAAAGAGGGCTTTGGCTTGCGTACACGATTGGTTTACAGACCTTTCCACGAACCCGGCAAGATGGTTCAGGTAGGTATCTCCGGAGCATTCGCCACACCGCAGCGTCATGGCAATCCCGATACTCACGATGGGTTTGTATTTGCAAGCAACTTCCCGACCCGTATCACTCAGGTTTCGGCCGTAAGTGCAGATGTCAGCAATGCCCGTAACCTCTTTAAACTTTCTCCGGAGTTATTGCTCAGTTATGATCGCTTCGCTCTTGAGAGCCAATATTACTGGGTTAACGTAAATCGTAAGGATCACCTCCCGGCTTATAACGGATCCGGTGCATACGTAACTCTGCGCGGTCTTATTTTAGGCAACACATATTCTTACGATATGATGGGAGGCGGTATTGCTACACCTGCTCCTAAAACCCTCGAACTCGTATTGGATTACAACTACTCCACACTTACCGACGCGGCAGCCGGGATATACGGCGGTAGGGTAAATGACTTCTCTGCCACACTTAACTATCAGATAAATAAATATATGATTGCCCGTCTGCACTATTCTTATACTTATCGCTGGGATCGTGCTGATGCCGCTCCGGCAAAACTCAGCGGTATCATGGCGAGATTGCAAGTAATCTTCTGATCATCTTGTCGCCAGATTATCGCTCAAGGTTTCACATTTCAAGAATACAAAAAAGATTACATAAAGATTAAAAAGAGTACATCTAATCTGATATATCATTAAGCCGTCCCCATCCTGTACCTCACAGGTTGGGGACTCTGTATTAATGCGCATCCTGATCGTATGCTACTCCGAGGCCGTATTTTTTAGCAAAATTTGGCTTGATTTTTGCTCCTTATATTTATCAGCACATCTTTTTTTATTATCTTTGTTGTTTGATTCAATAAAACTTTCACAGAAGGTAAACTGCAGATAATTTAGTTATGAAAATTGAAAATATTATAGCCGCAGGTGTTGCTCAGGCCGTCAAAGAGTTGTACGGGCTTGACATTAATGCGGAGTCTATTCAGATCCAACAGACTAAAAAGGAGTTTGAAGGCCACCTGACTGTAGTGGTTTTCCCGTTTCTTAAGGCCTCTCACAAGGGTCCTGAGCAAACTGCCGTCGAGATCGGCCAATGGCTTGAGAATAATGTAGAGGCAATAGATAAATTTAACGCTGTAAAGGGTTTTCTGAATCTTTCGGTATCGGCTAAATTCTGGCTCGATATGCTCCATCATATCGAGGAGGATGATAATTATGGCATCACTCCGGTTTCTGATGATGCCGAACTCGTCATGGTCGAATATTCTTCGCCTAACACCAACAAACCCCTCCATCTCGGTCACGTGCGCAATAACCTTTTAGGTTTCTCTCTGGCTCAGATACTTAAGGCTAATGGCAAACGTGTCATCAAGACTAATATCGTCAATGACCGCGGCATTCATATCTGTAAGTCGATGCTCGCATGGCAGAAGTGGGGCAACGGTATCACTCCCGATAAAGCGGGCAAAAAGGGTGACCACCTTATAGGTGACTTCTATGTGGAGTTTGACAAGCACTATAAGGATGAACTTAAGCAACTTAAGGCTCAAGGCATGAGCGATGAGGAAGCCGAGGCTTCATCTACACTGATGGCGGAAGCCCGCGAACTTCTGCGCCGCTGGGAGAAGGGTGATGAAGAAGTCCGCTCACTCTGGAAGATGATGAATGAATGGGTGTATGACGGTTTTGATAAGACTTACGCCCGTCTCGGTGTGGATTTTGATAAAATTTACTATGAATCTGACACATATCTTGAGGGTAAGGATTTAGTACTCAGCGGCCTCGATAAGGGTATCATGTATCGCAAGGATGATAACTCCGTTTGGGCTGACCTTACCCCCGATGGTCTCGACCATAAACTACTGCTCCGCTCTGACGGCACCTCGGTATATATGACTCAGGATATCGGCACCGCCAAACTACGCTATCAGGATTACCCCATCGATAAGATGATTTATGTAGTGGGCAATGAGCAGAACTATCATTTCCAGGTTCTCTCTCTGCTGCTTGATAAGTTAGGCTTCAAATGGGGCAAGGATCTTACTCACTTCTCATACGGTATGGTCGAACTCCCCAACGGCAAGATGAAATCGCGTGAGGGTACCGTAGTAGATGCTGATGATCTTATGGATACCATGATCAGCAATGCCCGCGAGGCATCGGCCGACAGATTTAAAGATATGGAGCCTGCCGAGGTCGATGAAATATCACGCATGGTTGGTCTGGGCGCCCTCAAGTACTTCCTGCTTAAGGTTGATCCGCGTAAAAATATACTTTTCAATCCCGAAGAGTCTATCGACTTTAATGGCAATACCGGACCTTTCCTGCAGTATACTTACGCCCGTATACGATCTGTATGCCGCCGTGCGGAAGAGGAATTAAACTCCTGCTCGTATGCTGAGGCAGTACCTAATGAGAAGGAACAGGTGCTGATTCAGAAACTTGCGGATTTCCCTGCGGCGGTAGCCGATGCAGGCAGAAATTATTCACCTGCTCTCATAGCCAATTACTGCTATGACCTCGCCAAGGAGTATAATCAGTTCTATCACGATTATTCTATACTTAAGGAAGAGGATGCCGCTACCCGCTGTCTGCGTCTTAACCTCTCTAAGGTTACTGCGCGTACACTTAAGGCAGGTGTGGCTCTGCTCGGCATGGAGATGCCTGAACGCATGTAATCTCCAGCGAGATAAGTAAGTAATGAAAATTAATGTGCAAATAAACCTTTTTAAGATAATTACTTACTTATACACAGTAATAATTAAACCTTAACCCGCAATTTTAATCTCAATAAATAAAACTTAAAATTATGGATTACAACAGACCGTCCACTCCTCCTCCACACTACTATGGAGGCGAGTCTACATCACTGACCGCTCAGGTCAATGCCGTAATGCGCAAAGTCTATGTGCGCATGTTTATCGGGCTCCTCATCTCGGCTTTTTGTGCGCTGGGTGTGGCCTCATCTCAGGCTGCCATTTATTTCTTATTCGGAAATAAGATAGTTTTCTGGGGTATGCTGATCGCAATGTTTGCTATGGCTTGGATTTTGCCGGCACGCTTTACAAAAATGAGTCAAGGCTCAGTTTTACTTTGCTTCTGCATATTTTCGGCCCTGATGGGTTGCTGGCTTGCCCCGATTTTTTTGTTTTATAAATTAGGCACAATTGTCTATACCCTATTTATTACGGCAGGCACATTCGGAGCAATGTCGGTATACGGTTACTTTACCAAATCAGACCTCTCCAAAATGGGTTCGTATCTGATGATGGCCCTCTTCGGGTTAATTATCCTTATGATAGTCAATATATTCGCTCATAGCGGCACTATCGAATGGATAGTATCTATCGTAGGTGTTGTGCTGTTTGTCGGCCTTACCGCTTGGGATACACAGCAAATCCGCCGCATGTCACAGGCCAACCTTGACCCCTCATTAAGCGATAAACTCGCTACTATCGGTGCGATGAACCTCTATCTCGACTTCATCAACCTCTTTATCTTCCTCCTCCGCATATTCGGTGGCAGCCGCGACTGATACAGATACCTTACAAC
>CAMWNR010000084.1 GCA_947175665.1 uncultured Porphyromonadaceae bacterium | reverse complement strand
ACTAGACAGTATTCATATATTGCTTAATTTTTTTCTAAGACTTAGCTTAAATTCAATCGATGCATCATTGTTTCTTTTTTCTCTCATTTGTTTTTTAGATTTTAGTTGTCTTTTAAAATCTTCCTTTTCATTAGTTTGAATAATTAGTAACTACTTTTCCACTTATTGTAATCTTAATTTTTTCTGTAATCATACATGGCAGCACTTGTGCTTAAGAGATGTTTACATTAATCAACCGTCGGTAAACACCTTCTTAGTTCTGATTAACTCCTTCACGAAATATCAGTACTTTATTTTAGATAATGTTATAATTCCAATCCTATTCTTTTTTCAATGACTGTATAGTGTGAGATGATTGCGGTATCAACCATTTGTGGGTTGGTGGCGTTATAGTATTATGAAAGTGGAAAACAGTTTTTATCAGGCTCCGGCTCTCGGTTGTATGCTCAGTACAGCCAATCAAGTCTTGCTTAAGGAACTTGAACGGGCTTTGAAGGCGGCCGGCCTTAATCTTACATCTTCTGAATATCTCGTTTTAAGAGCATTGTATACAAAGGATGGTATTCAACAATGTGAGATTGCAGATTTGGTGGGTCGCGATAAAGCGGGGGTGTGCCGTTGCGTGACGGGGTTGGTAAAAAAGGGGTTGGTATGGGTTGAACCTGTCAGTTATAAATGCCTGAGGGTTCATCTGTCTGATTCGGCAGTTGCCATTAAACCGCAAGTGTTGCAGGTGGCAGAAAACCGACATAGGGCACTGATCGAACTGTTGAGTCCGGAAGAGTTGGATGCTTTCACAATGGCTCTTGACAAAATTATAAAACACAAAACAAAATAAGAAAGGAAACATTATGATGACTCTCACTATCTGGAGCGATTTCGCTTGTCCGTATTGCTACATAGGTGAAACCAGATTACAAAACGCTATTGACGAACTCGGTATCGCTGATCAAGTTAAGATTGATTTTCGTGCTTTTGAACTTGATCCGAATGCGTCTAAAGAAGTAGTAAGTTCTACCCCCGAGCGCTTTGCTATGAAGTATCGTCTTTCTCTTGAGGGTGCAAAGGAGCAGATCGAACAGATTTCGTCGCTCGGTCGCGAACTCGGTATCGATTTCAGATATGCGACTACTCAGTATTCCAACACTCGCGATGCGCATAGACTTATGAAACTGGCCGAGGCCAAGTATGACCGTGACACGGTGGGCCGATTGAATGAAGCCTTGTTTAAGGCATATTTCGTTGAAAATCTCGTCCTTGCTGACCATAAGGTCCTTCTCGACAAAGCAGTCGGTGTTGGTATGAAAGAGGATGAAGTCAGGGAGGTTCTCGAATCTGATATGTATGATGATGAAGTTCGGTTTGACGAGCGTGAAGCGATGATGCGTGGTGTACGTGGAGTACCCTACATTGTGTTTAATGGTGGTTTTGCCGTGCCGGGTGCCATGACAACCGATGGCTTCAAATCTGCTCTGCAGCGGGAATTGAGAAAACAGGAAAAGTCACAGTCTGAAACTGAAGATGCTACCGGTGAACGACCGCATCAATGTGGCCCCGATGGTTGCCAATTATTATAAGTAACTAAGTAGAAAGGATATTAAGCGATGATCAAGGAATTACAGGTTCAGGGTGTCTTTGCTGAAAACACCTACTTCTACATTGATGATCATTCCAAATCGGGATTCCTGATTGATCCCGGTGCTCAGGCCGGATTAATTTATGACACTATAATTCGCAATGGCTGGACCATTGAGAAAATCCTTCTTACCCATGGGCATTTTGATCATTTTGGTGCAGCGGAATTGCTTCGCGAAAGACTCGTTGCTCCCATCTACATCTATCCAGAAGATGCTCGGTATCTTACCGATCCGTTCTTAAATCTGAGCGGTAATACGGGTAATCCCTTGACGGTGCCTCATTATGAGGATCTGTATGACGGTGAGATAATTCGGCTCAAAGCAAATTCAGGGTTCTATCTGAAAGTTATCCATACCCCAGGTCATACCCCGGGTTCGGTAACGTATTATGCACCTGATGAAAATGCGGCATTTGTAGGCGACTTGCTGTATGAGCACGGTCCGGGACTGACCCACTTTCCCGGTGGGAATCGCAAAGTATTGGAAGAATCCATCATAAACAAGATTTTTACCTTACCAGATAATACTGTACTGTTATCAGGTCATTCTTCTCCGATAACAGTAGCACAAGAAAAACAACTTCTGTTATAATGAAGTAGTCTAAACTGTTTTTAAGGACTTAGACATCCACAAAATATAAATATCTCTACCGAGTGGAATATTTCTCACTCGGTAGAGATATTTTTCAATAAGATATTTACTTGATTTAAATTACTTCCAGATTTACTTCATAATATCTGACGATGGAATGCAAGGAATACCCATATTGCGTATATCGAATATGTTGGCATTCGCTACTTCTTCGGTTGCGGCCGAACAGCAGTCAGTAACCACGGTGGTGTAGTAATCCAGACCCATAGAATCTACCGCAGTCGAGCGTATGCAATTAGGATATTGTGTACCGGTGATGTAAACCTTCTTGACTCCGAGACCCCGAAGCACCAGATCAAGGTCGGTCTGGAAGAAAGCGCTGAAACGCTGTTTGGTAATGCTGATATCACCTTGCTTCGGCTTGATTTCGTCGGGTATTGCGGCTCCGGGGATGCCGGCAATGCATATCGGATGACCTTCTTCGAAATAGTGTCTGCGAAACAACTCGGCATCTATGCCTGATGGGCGGTGGATACGATATATGTAAATCACTGCCCAACCGTTTGCGCGCCCATAATCCAGAAATTTGGCTATAGCCGGAAGGGTTGCGTACGCTCCGGCTACATGTACTGGAGATGAAGGAAGAACCCAATCGTTCTGCATATCGACCACAAGTATCGCATTGTCTGCCTGTGTCAGCATGCCATCAATCTTTTTATTCATAATTCTTTGATTTTAATACTGATATTTAAACAAGTCAGACAGCCCAAAGTTCTTATTGCATATATATGGCTTAGAGTGTGTTTTATTATAAAAATTTTAGACCTCAACATGTTTATATATATTAGACCTCAACATGTTTATATATAAAGGTGTTTACTAAGAAAACATATTAAGTATGACTATCAAGAAAATAATAGAGAAGCGCGTATCAGTCAGGACTTTTGATCCTTCCCGCAAATTGGATACGGATGTTGTTGAGGAACTCAAGAAATCTATCAGAAATGCGTCTACCCCATTTGGTGATGGCTTTACTATTGAATTTAAGAAGTTTGATCTTAAAGGACCGCAGACCCCGAGCACTTACGGTGTTATTTCGGGTGCCGGTTGGTATCTGCTGATGGGTATCCGTGATGATGAGATGGCCTCTCTTGCCGCAGGTTATGGTATGGAGAAAGTAGTGCTGACTGCCACAGAATTAGGCCTCGGTACTTGCTGGATGGCTTTGACATTCAAAGGGTCAGACTTCACCAAAGGTTCTGAAATGCGTGCCGACCAACCGTTGCGCATCATCTCACCCGTTGGCTATGCCGCCAATAAAAGGAAAATGCTGGAATCTATTACAAGAATGACTCTCGGGAGTGCAAAACGTAAGCCGATGGATTATCTGTTTTCAGAGGGTGAATTTGGTAATCCGGTTAAGAAAGATAATAAATTTTATGATGCATTGGCTATGATGCGTCTTGCTCCTTCAGCCAAAAACACACAGCCCTGGAGAGCATTGGTGCAAGGTAGTGACGTATGGTTTTATTATGAGAAAAAAACCGATGTCTCGGTTCTTGACCTCGGTATAGGCTTATGCCATTTCGACCTCACTCTTAAGGCCGATGGGCTTGAAGGCATTTGGGATAGAAGTGTTGATGCTCCGGATAAACAAGGATATATTCCCATGGTAAAGTTTTCATTAAAAGATTGCCACTGATCCCCTCTTAACGGTGTATCATAATCCCCTCATAAAGACACAATTGTGCGGATTTATGGCAATACATAGCGCAAAGTACTCTTTCACGAAAAAAAGAAAGCAACCGGAAGATGATTTGAGTTTAAGTCATTTTTGCGACACAGTCAATGCTATGAAGTTTTTCAACATACGCTCTCCGCAATTTGTGATCACGCTTTCGGGATGAAACTGCACTCCAAATATCGGCAAAGACTTATGTCTGACTGACATTATGTTTCCCTCTTCATCTCGCGAACTTATCACTATAGGACTACCCTCATTCAGGCTCGATTCATCTATACACCATGAATGATACCTGCCTACAATACCGTTGCCATCGCTGCAGAATCCTACTATAGGGTCAGCGGCATCCACATCTCTCAATATAGAACGATGTCCATGACGCGGCATATTGAACTGACGTAATCTGCCGCCAAAAACTTCTGCTATAGCCTGACATCCAAGGCATACACCCATTATCGGATGCGTACCGGCGCAATACCTTACAACCTCTAAAAGTCTGCCGGATTCCGATGGCAGACCGGGTCCGGGAGATAATATCAAAGCATTGTAGCACTCGGCATCGCTAAGGGATACCTCATCATTTTTGATAACATCCCACTTCAGATCCGGATACTCACTGCGACATCTCTGCAACAGACCCACTATATTATAGACAAATGAGTCGTAATTATCTATCAGAAGAATTTTCATTGCAATTCTTTGAATTATTATGCAAAGATATATATTTTTGCACTCCGATTGAACACTATATAATTAAAATTCGATGAATCTGCTCTCGTTTCAAGAATTGAGAACGCGTATGAACGATCTGGTACGGGCTGCTACTCCATTTGTTTGGGGAACAGATTACGCACGACATAACTGCTTTATAATTGACTCTCCTTTTGAAACATCTGACATCCTTTGGGAAGTCAGAGGCATCGGGAACGCAACGAAAGAAAAACCCTGCCATCCTGCACCTGTACTTGATATTATCCGAAAGGTAGACTATTCCACATACTCCCGAATGTTTGCGACCTTGCGTAGCGGACTGCTGAGAGGAGATTCATTTCTGGCAAATCTTACGGCACCGACCGAAGTCGAATGTTCCGGATCGTTAAGAGATATATTCTTACATTCCAGTGCTCCTTTCAAGTTACTCATCCCAGACCGTTTTGTCTGTTTCTCGCCCGAGCCATTCGTAAGAATCTCAGACGGATATATCTCAGCATTCCCGATGAAAGGTACAATCGACGCATCGCTGCCGGATGCAGAACGCATGTTGATGGACGATTATAAAGAGACCTGCGAACATTATACAATCGTAGACCTCATGCGCAACGATCTCAATATGGTTGCAGAAGAGGTCTGTGTGTCACGCTTGCGATATGTCGAACATATCGCAACATGCAATCACGACATATTACAGACCAGTTCTGAGATACGTGGTAAAATTCCCCGGGATAAGCAGTTTGATTTCGGAGACATAATCCTACCGCTACTCCCGGCAGGTAGTATTACAGGTGCCCCGAAACAGGCCACTGTCAATCTTATCGCCAAATCTGAGATAGCACCACGAGGATGGTACACAGGTGTTTTCGGATATTTTGACGGCAAAGTAATGCAGTCTGCAGTGATGATAAGATGCATCCAACGCGCGGATAACGGTAAACTTTTCTTTCACAGCGGAGGTGGCATTACTGTCAACAGTGATTGTCGTGAGGAGTATGCGGAACTGCTCTCTAAGGTATATCTTACCAGATAAGAATAACAGACTATGAGATATATCGAAACCATAAGACTCGAAAACGGGCAGTTTCATCTTCTTGAACTCCATCAACTACGTATGACCGCCACCATACATGAACTCTATAGTAAGAATAACGTGGTGCCTGACATCAAGGACCATCTCGGCATTGTCGCAGACATCCCCTCTGACGGAATCTACAAGTGTCGTATAGTATATGACAACGATATACATGATATTGAATTTCAACCTTACACACCACGCGATGTGCGGTCACTGAAAATTGTAGAGGCTCCTGCCGGACTCGACTATCATCTGAAAAGTTGTGACCGCTCGGCTCTCTTATCACTTGCATCGTTAAAGTGCAATTGTGACGAGGTTATAATCTTAAGAGATGGTTTGATTACAGACACTTCATATACTAATCTTGTATTTCATAGTGACAAGGGATTATACACTCCACGAACCCCTCTGCTGAAAGGAGTAATGCGCAGTCACCTTTTGAATAATGGAATCATACATGAAATTGATATCCGACCGGAAGATTTACTTTCCAATAACCGCTTGGGCATCACAGGTGTATCGCTCATTAATGCCATGCTCCCGTTAGGATCAGGGAACACCATTCCCATCAGTGATATTCTTTAGAAGTTATTGCCATGACTGCCAATCTATCGACAACAGATTAAACTCATTATCTTAGACTTCAAAGATAATCATTTTTTATCCAATAAATCCACTGTACTGGATAAAATAGAATGTTTTTTATCCAATAAAACGACGCATATTGACTAATATATTTAGAAAAAAAATGGATCGGTCAAGGCCGCATCATACTTGAATCCCTGCGAGAGGGTTCCTTCTATAAGTTGATAATCTACAAATTCCGTCATTCGGACCCGATTGTTCTTTGTTTTGAAAATAGAACTTAATCTTTATGTCCAATTTCCAATTGTCAGTCAGTCAAACACTTAAAGCCTCAGAATTAAGACTCGGCACTTGCTGATTTGGTAATCCGGTTAAGAAAGATAATAAATTTTACGATGCTTTGGCTATGATGCATCTTGCTCCTTCGGCCAAAAACACACAGCCCTGGAGAGCATTGGTGCAAGGTAATGACGTATGGTTTTATTATGAGAAATTTACTTCAAGGAAGTGAATACTCCGTGTTTACAGGTTCGGATACATTTTTGGCATCCTATGCAAGCGTCGGCATTGACGATCCTTACATGACGGTGACCTAAAAAATCAACTTTCCCGAGCACTTGCTTGGGGCATGCGGGAATACATTCCCAGCAAGCGACACAATTGTGCGGATTTATGGCAATAAACGAGGTTGCCATACGCTTCTTCAATTTTGAGAATAACATAATCTTTTTTATTTGCAAAGTTCTCAAAATATAACCGTCCCGTCAATGTAACAAGCGAGGTATCTATTGGACTAATCGATGATAAGTAAGTAATGAAAATTAAACGATATTTAAAAATTAAGCAGTAAAAGAATATCTTGTGCAATAAAACTTAATCTTTTTGGCTAATTTCCAATTGTCACTCAGTCAGATACAAAGTATCTTCCTTCGCTCCGCATGGAAATTATCTCAAAAATCTTTAAGTTTTATTTGCACATTAATTTTCATTACTTACTTATCCCTAAATTTATTGGGAGTCACACCGGCTGTTTCGGTAAAAAGACGTGTAAAATAAGCATTGTCATTAAACCCGAGCCTATAGGCTATCTCCTTTACACTGTGTGACGTGTGAAACAGTTCCCTCTTTGCCAAAAGTATTATTTCGTTTTTGATATATTGACTCGTACTCAGTCCCGATATATCATTGACAATCTCATTAAGATAAATGGGTGAGATATTTAACTTGGCGGCATAGTAACCGGGACGCCTCTCCACAGTAATATTTTCCCTCAACAGTTTTCTAAACTTCAGCATCAGGTCTATTCTGCGAGAAGACTCCTGATTAACCTTACTACACTGGCTGATAATTTTTTCAGACAAAATAGAGATTACCGCTTTGGCCAAATATCTCCCTGCCGACAGATTATTCTGCCGATAAAGTAATTCCATCATAAGCGACACATCCGAACACTCTTCCGCTTTGTAAACCGGTGAATGAAAGATACAGGATTGCTCCAGTTGACACGCTATTTTATCATCGAGCAATGTCGGGCTGAAAGCCAACGCATGCGCTTCCAAATCCGTCTCAGAAATAAAATGATGCACTTGACCGGGAGAAAGTAAGATCAGAGATTGTTGGGCAACAGTATAATTCTGAAAATCAATAATAATATCAATCTCTCCACTATCAATAATTCCCAATATGTAATAGTCGTCACGATGAGTATAACTAACTCTGTGTAGCGGTTCAAAACCGGGTTTTACAATCCTGCAAACATATCCGCTATCATGAGGCAGAGTGTTAGAATGGTATAAAATTTCTTCCTTCTTCATATTGGATAAAACTATTCTCAAAGTTAATAATAATTCCGAAAGCATCCAATCCACCCCTCATACCCGTTAGACTCAACCGGACGCAATGACTCAATCTGCTCCGGGTGTTCCGGTAGCGGTCTTATTATAAATTCAAAATAATTAAACTATATTTGCATTATGGATAAGATCGCTTTTACATACGATGATGTCCGCGTTACTCCCGACCGTCAGATTGGCTTGTACTCCAATCCACAATGGGAACTCTCTCATGTAAACAAATATAAATGCTCACCTAAGACTGTTAGAATGAATACAATAGACACTAAACTACGTACCTATGTGGAACAACACATTATCCCGCGATACGCATTATTTGACAAAGCCCATCGGGCAGAGCATGTAAATATGGTAATCGAGCAGAGTATGAAATTAGCGTCTTCAATGCCCGGAATAAATAAAGATATGGTCTATGTTACAGCCGCTTTTCATGACTTAGGATTGGTTAACGGGCGTGAAAATCACCATATTGACTCGCGAAAGATTCTTGAAGCCGATGAATTTATTAAAGCACATTTCACGCAGGAACAGATACGACTGATGGGCGAAGCCGTGGAAGACCATCGGGCTTCGAAAAGCGGCAAACCCCGCAACGACTACGGTTTGATAGTAGCAGAAGCCGACCGCTTTATCGATGGTGAGACAATTATACGTCGCACCATTCAATACGGGCTCAAAAACTATCCCGACCTTGACCGAGAAGGTCACTATCACCGCACTCTGGAACACCTTGAAAAGAAATACGGTCGCAATGGCTATCTAAAAATCTGGCTACCGTGGAGCGACAACGCAAAGCGCCTTGAATCTCTGCGACAGATGATTGACAACCCCAAAGTGATCTACAAGTGGTTTGACCGAATATTTCTCGAAGAAACCCGAAACTGAAAAACAGAATCAATATGACCCGGAATATACCGATTGCTTGATATACTCCGGCAATTCCAATTACTTTCTTAATTATAAGCAATTTAGTCATTGACCGATTATTAATAATGGCATAACCAACTTTATTTTCTGTTTGCAAGTTGAATAAAAAGTGCGGGAGTAACAGACAGATTACGTCAAAGCCACATACAACGAACGGAATGATGCCCCATCGCGAAAATTCCGCCCATTAAAGCGAAAATCCTACATTTCGGGTTATAGCGTTGAGATAAACTCTCTCAGTGCG
>CAMWNR010000083.1 GCA_947175665.1 uncultured Porphyromonadaceae bacterium | reverse complement strand
CGGGAATTGAGATACTTTCAATTGCACTACAGTTGGCAAATGCTTTGTCAGAGATGTTAGTCACTGAGAACGCTATTCCGTTGTAAGTTACTTTGTCAGGAATCGTAATTGAAGCCGACAAGGATGAATAGTTGCTTGTTGTATTGTTCTCATAAGTAAGCGTTGCAGTTCGGTTGGTGGTATTCAACTCATAGTAGAGGTCTCCGATTTTCACGCTTTCGGCATTTGCCATGCAGACAAAGCCTGTTACAAGCGATAGCATAGCGAGCCACCGCTTTAAAAAGTGATTGATTTGTTGAACCATGATGTATAAGTGAGTTTATTATTGTGCGGAAAGTATTGGAATTAAAGCCTTAAGTGAGGTTGCGCTCAGATGATTAAGAGATTCAAAGGGTGCTTTATCACCTATTAATAGGCTAAATGGCGATGATCCGAATAAGTTCCATTTATGATTTTCAGCGAAATACCAATAAAGATTGAGAACTTTACCTCTTGTCCGGCTTGTGCAAAATAGAAGATTTACTTCTCTGTCTAAACAGATTTTGAGATGTTTCTCTATAACAGGTTCTTCCCCCGGATCACCGGGTGTTAGCGCAGCGATAGTGCAATTTTGTGATTTTGCAATAAGAAATCGGTCATTTCCATTAGAAGTGGCATAATCTTCTAAAATCGTAAATGAAGGGTCTGATTTTATAAGTTCTATTAACGCCAGCAGAGTACCTGACTTGCCTTGATTACTTTTACCTTTCAGCAATATAATGGAGTTCATTTAGAATAATAATATGCCATTGGCTCCCATAATGGCCGAAAGGGTAAGAAAAAGAAAAAGCGTGAGAGCCAATACCGATTGCTCGTCCGCTTCCTGAGGCCTACCACAGCCCATCCAAGTAGAACGAGCAACGTAGACCTCACGCCGATATGATATACGCCAAATGGCATCTGACCCGAGAGTCAAATGCGATTGGGATAATACATACCCATGAGCATCTATCGTTGCCTGTACTTGACTTGGATTCTTGAAAGTGGTAGTTTCAGGAAGTCAAGAACAGCGTTGATAAACGCTTTCTCTTAATATGTCTGTCTCCCACCCTCGGCAGCATTGTTGCCAATCCCGAGCGGCGTGAGAATGTGCAAATTTAATAAAATCTTGGTATAGTAAATATAAAAATTTCCAAAAAAATATTATAGTTCCCCTAAAATGAGAAGATTGAGTCAATAGTGGTCACGGTTAGGGTGGCTATATTTGAGGCTGAAAAATTTGGATTATATAATGAAGGAGGCTGTGACGTAATTAATACGACACAGCCTCCTTGGTGGGAAACCCTATGAAAGGGTTGGGATATTCAGAACATTATAATGTATTATCTAACTACTACTTTGGCAGTAGATTTGCCGCAAGTTACGACGTAGATGCCTGCGGGGAGTGCGTAATGCGCCTGCGGAGCGTTGACAGTAGCCTTGACTACTACCTTGCCATCAGCATTTGCGATTACAACCTCTTCACCCTGGAAGCCGTCGATTCTTACTTCACCCTTACCGCCTGCGATAAATGAGTCACCGTTGATTTCACCTACAGAGTTGATACCGACGATAGTAGCGATGTTGGACTTCGGACCTGCCTTCACGGTGTTAGCGTAGTTAGCGTGGGCGAGTACATAATAATCAGTAGTGTAATTATTATCCCACTTATCATCTACGTATGAAGTAGACTTCAGGTCAGTAGCGATAAGTTCAGGCTCAGCACCGTTAACGCTGCGATATACCGAGTAGTGAGTGATATCGTGGTTGATGAGATTAGCGGGAGTGAAAGTAAGGTCATCGAGTACGAGAGCCAGACCATCGTAAGAGCAGTAGCGCAATGCGAAGTATTTGTATCTGTTCTCGAGTTTCCAGTTAAACGGCTCCCAAGTTTCAGAACCTACCTTACTCCATGCTTTAAGTCTGCGGAAACTACCGTTGCGAGTGAGGGTAGCGCGCTCGGGATCAAGTTGAGGAGTAGTCTCTGAACCCCAGATCTCAAGGTACTCGTATTCACCCTGATTAAGTGTTGAAGCGAAGAAAGAAACCTCCGAACCGGGTGCTACTTCGGGAGAGATGAGCCACTTGCTTGACTGAACCGGTTTATCCTGCTCATACCAACCTGAGCGGGCCATAAGTACCTGCTTGCCTGAGTAAGGATAGATACGCGGATCTTCCATCATATTTATATCCTCGAGGTTAACTACAGTCCAGCCCTGAGGTTGATAGCAACCTTCCCATTCGAGTTTTACAGAACCGTTTTCGAGCGGAGCGGGATAGAGACCGTCAAGATCAATATTGGTAAACGAACCGATCTGTTCGGTAACTTCAAACGGAGTCAGATTCTCAAAGTTTTCGAAGTCACCGTATTGGCCTTCGGGTGTACTCCATGTGAGTGTGGCACCGGCTTCAGATTTCTCAGCCTTAAGGTCAGATACCACAGGGAGAGAACTGTTCATAACCTTCAGGTTGATAACCTTGCTGTTATTGTTGAGGTTGTCATCTATATCAGAAGTGACCTTAGCGATAACATTAAGATTCTTGTAGTTTGCAAACTTACCTGTGAGTTCGAAGGGAGCCTCATACTCAAACACCTGAGCGGGGGTGAGCATCGGAATTACTGCTTTGCTTTCAGCAAGAACCTCGCCATCTTCAGTCTCTACTGTTACTTCGAGATTACCGTTGGTACGTTCGAGGCCACCATTTACTACAGTCACCTGATATAGTGCAGTCTCACCGGGAGTT
This sequence comes from uncultured Porphyromonadaceae bacterium, assembly GCA_947175665.1. Classification (GTDB taxonomy): domain Bacteria; phylum Bacteroidota; class Bacteroidia; order Bacteroidales; family Muribaculaceae; genus Lepagella. The sequence continues at coordinate 6,614 of CAMWNR010000083.1, read as the reverse complement.
ACATTAGTCTTACCGGTCATGCTGAAGACCTTGAGGTCATAATCGATGTCAGGATAGATGCTGTAGTTATCCATGAGGAGGTACTCATTCATGTAGTCCTCACCACCGCGCAGATAAGCACCTACGCGTATCTGAATCCAGGGGCAATTGTTGTACTCTTCGGGGAGAGGGAGAGCAGCGTCAACCCATTCACCCTTGGCAGGGCGGTTAAATTTGAATTCACCTATAAACTTCTCTTCCTCGTTGCCATAGCGACGGGCATAGATCTGTACAGACTCAGGAGCCTCGGCATAGTCCCAATAGCGGAGACCGAACATAGTCTTGGCGATACCTGAGGTGGTAACCTTGGGTAATACGAAGCGGCTGTCGGTAGTGTAGCCTACGCAGTATGCTACGATAGCACCCTGTACGAAGATCGGGTCACCGATACCTACGCCATTCATATTGCCTACGTTTTCGATCGAAGACATAGCGCAATCACCCTCGGTGTACTGGCGATACGGACCGTAATCAAATCTTGTAGTGCCGAATTCCTCTACGATGGGGAGTTCGTAGGGCTTACCTACTTCATCCTGATAGAAGATAGAGTTGCGTGACTCACCGGCAATGTTATTGGCGCTTACACCTGCGAGAGTAGCAGCCTGCGAAGCATAATCAGTGCCGTAAGGAGTGAAGTCAAACTTAGTGTCGTAAGTCTGGTCGATATAAGCCAGAGTCAGACCTGCACGGGTATAGAACTTGTAGTAAACCTCTTCCGGCTTAACGGGACCATTATTCCAACCTACAGTGCCGGGAGCAGTCCAAGTGTAGTGCATGGTCATATTGTCGGCCGACATGGTGGCGTGGATGTTGGTCGGGCACAGGGGTACGTCGATACCTACGTATGAGCGATAAGCGCGGGTATAACCGTTGCCGTTGGCGTTAGAGGGAGTGACGTGGATGTTGGCAAAACCATCGTTGGTAACACCAACCTCTACACTTACTTTCTCACCGGGTTTGCCGCTTACGGTTCTGGTTACATCACCTGCAGTAACAGTGATGGTCACCTCATCATCAGCCGGGAGGGGCTTGCCGGTAATATCAAGAGTCGGGATATTGGCGGTAAATACGAAGTACTGCTCACCGTCAATATTAGGAGCGATAACAACATCGGTAGGTTCGCCGGGGATTGCGACACTCTTACCGTCGAGAGCGGTAACCTTGAAGTCATTTACGAGCAGACCCATACCTGAAGGCTCGGTATCCTTGGTAGAATTGATGCGCAAAGCGATATAGTACTCACCGGCCTCGGGCACACCGAAGGTGTAAGTGTGGTGCTGGAAAGTATCATCGGTAAGATAATACGGCTCCTTGACCACATTGATACCGTTGAGCATAGACTGGATAGTGGGCTGCTTGCCGAGATAGATCTCGTAACCCTCGGTAGTAATCATACCTACCATCATACCGGCAAGGTCAAACTCGAGAGAGTAGGGGATGTCGGCAGAGGGGAAGTTGATTGCGGGGAAGATCAACCAGTCATCAGCAGCAACCTCGTAACCAACTGACATAGCCCAGCCATACATATCGCTGCCTGCGGTGGCAGACTCATCGGTCCAGAACCATACGCGGTTGTCGCGGTTATTGTTTACAGTGCGGTAAGCCTTGCTTTCTGCCTGATTAGGCATCTGGAAGAAGGGGAGTTCGTAGGCCTTACCTACAACCTCATTGAGCGAAGCCGCGTCAGAAGCGTGGCCATGAGATACAGCCTCTACAGAGATCTCACAGAGATCCTGCACAGCGGGACGGGTAATTACAAACTCCTCGGCAGTGATAGGCTCGGCATTCTGCTTCACACCGTTGAGATAAACGTTATAAGTAATGTCGTTAACGTCAACATAACCCTGGTGCTTACCTACGTTGCCGGGTTTGGCCCATGTGAGTTTATCGATGTCGAGTGCTACATTTTCGGGAGACTTCGGAGCGTCAAAGCCTGTATAGAAGTTTACAGTGCGCTTGGGAGACGCAAACTCACCGTTGTAAGACACGATCACGAGTTCGTGATAACCCTCTTCGAGAGTAAGGGGTAAAGAGATAGCCTGTTTAGCAGATACAGTCTGATTATAAACTTCCTTACCATCTACAGTAGCGACCACCTTGACAGGGGTAGAACCGAGAGCGACACCTACATAAGTGTATTCGGGAGCAACAAAAGAGATGTTGCCGCTCAGATTGCTGTCGGTGAAACTGATTACGGGATCCGCTACGATTTCGGGAGCATCGGGCTCAGCGAAATCATCGGTCACGAAGATAGAAGTGATATAGGGACGTTCCTGCTGAGCGAGTACCGCACCCTCGATAATCTCGAAAGTATCGGGATTGATATAGAGCAGACGGTTAGCCTTAATAGAATTGTCGCGATAAACAGCGAGATACATTTCATCTGAGGGGCTGTAGCAGATCTGACCGCAGTCACCTTCGCTCCAGAGCGCACCGGTCTGGTCAAAGGCACCGGCTTCGATCACGCGGAAGTCACCGCCGTTTTGCTCTACAGAGTAAACAAGACCGTAAGTATCAAAAATGTAGAGAGTCTTGTCAGAGATGTTGTATACTATAGCGTTAAGCCAGGCAGTACCCTGCTCCTGAAGGTTGCCGAGGTTGAGTACCTGCCAATCATTGTTGGGATCGATACGGAGCAGATAGTTAAACTTCTCGGAGATGTAGTCAAAAGCGAGTGCGTAGAAAACATCTTCGTCAGGGCTATAAGTAATACTGTAGGTGTCGCAATCAGTATTGAGGGTGTGACGGGCGATAGTTTCGCCGGTCTGGAGATCTACCTCATCAATATAAATCTGCATACCCTCACCGAGTTGCTGCGCACTGCCGGGGCAGATGATCGAGCCCTTGCGGTAAGTATTGGTCTGGAGAGTGTACTGGTCACCGACAAAGGGGCAGAATACCGCACCATAATGAAGAGGAGTCATCTTACCGGAATTCATGTCAAACGAAGCCACGAAAGCCTGATAATTATACTCCATGTCGTTATAGCGGTTTACAACACCATAGAGGTGGCCGCGGGGATTCTCAGGGCTACGCAGTATATTAGCGGGGCGTTGAGAAATTACAGGAGTGGGATAAAGGCCTGCACGGGTCTTCCCTATGGGAGAGCCATGATGGCGAATCACACCCATTTTACGAAGCGCCTTTTGCTGCGGAGTGAGAGTGCGGTTTATTTCCGCCTTCGGACCCACTGAGCCGGGCCGCGCTGAGGTCCAGTTGGACTCCTCTTGCGAAGCAGCAAAGATGCCTGTAGTCATCACGACCCCAAGCATAAGGGTCGAGAGAATTACTTTGTAGTAATTACGCATCATAATGTTGTGAATATTAAGTTGTTATATGGTTAAATTTTCGAGTGGCTGACATACTCTTATTAGTAATTCCGCAATAAATGCTAAGTGGAATATCTTAATTGAATATGGGTTAGTTCGAAAAAAAATAATAGAATCATCCGCACCGCTACCCGAACTGCAAACGGTAAACGTGCGGAGGGTTTAACTCCATCAAATACAAAATTAATAATATATATGAAAAAACCAATAATTTTTAAATAATTTTTATGTTAAAAGATGTTTCTGACTACCCACCATGCTATTATCAGGGTGAGAATGATATAAATTGCAACCGTAGAGTTTAGTGTGCGATGCAATCGGGGAGAGCATGCCGGATCGGTTTCGACCCATACCCAGAATATCAGGTACGGTAGAGTGACAACGAGCAGCAGATTGGAGCGGAGAGCCCCGGCCAAGTCAGCATGCAGCAGCGCATGGATGGCCCGCTGTGAGCCGCATCCCGGGCAGTCGTAGCCGGTAATAAGCCTTACGATACATTTTGGGGCGTAAGGTGAGAGGGCCGGATCCATGAAGTAATAGATACAGCATAATACAGCACCGACGCCTGCGATGATGCCGAGACGCCGGAGCCGTAAAGGTGTTAAGGAAAACAGATTTTTCAATTCAGTTCCCAATACTTACTTATCAGAAAGGAAAACTATATCGCCATGGAAATTACACCAGAAGTGCAAGCGGGAGATAAAGCGTATTGAAGAGTACGCCTATCACAAACGCCACGATTATCCATATCTGGGCGCGATCGGATGCTTTTTTAGCCCCCTCGATGTCGCCGGCATAATATTTGGAACTAACCTGAGTCGAAAATATAATAGCCACAATCCCGGCCGGCAGACAGCAGAGTACTGTCATAATCACGCTCCACACCAGGTAAGTGGAGGGCATGGCAGGCATATCATCCTGAGCCTTATTGTGGTGCTGTACCATTTGAGAGGATACCATTGCGGTAGCGGCAGTATCTTCTACGGCATCATTAACGGGAGTATCGGAAGTTCCCGGCATCGGAGGAGGCATGATTTTAGACTCATCATACTTCACACCTAAGGTTTCGGCCCATTCTTCGGCGGGAGTAGGGATAGGGGGAGGGGTGGCACCGGTAGTACCGGTAGCGGGATGCTCTACCGGTCTATCATCAAGTTTGCGCAGAGCGGCCACTATGGCACGCGGAAAGAGGGAGTACTCCACGCTGTGTATCTTCTCCTCAAGGGTAGCGGGTGTATCTTCAGGAGTAATCTCCACTTCCTCTTGCATCAGAATTTCCCCACCGTCAACTTCGTCAGACACATAATGCACCGTTACCCCCGACTTGGTTTCGCCGGCGGCTATCACGGCTTCGTGTACTTTATGTCCGAACATCCCCATGCCACCGTATGCAGGGAGCAGCGACGGGTGGATATTGATGATACGGTCAGGATAAGCGGCTGTAATCTGCGGAGGGATCACGCGCAAGAAACCGGCGAGTACCACAAGGTCGATTTCATGAGCGCGGAGGATGTCGATAATCTCCTCAGGGTGCTCAAGCCATACGCTTTTGGGTACATATACCGTCTCCACACCGTAAGCCTGCATTCTGGGAGCCACACCGGCCGATGCGCGGTCATAGATGATCAGCGAAACCCTCACGCGGTTGCCGCGGGAGAAAAAATTATATATATTTTCTGCATTAGTACCCGACCCGGAGGCCAGAATTGCTAAATTTTTCATTGCTTGCTTATGATTGAAGTTTTACGAGATGTTGATATTGACCTCCGAGAGCGAGGAGTTGATCGTGGGTGCCGCTCTCTATGATTTTACCATCCTGCATCACACAGATCAGATCGGCGTTAGTGATAGTCGACAACCGGTGTGCTATGACGATTGTGGTTCGATCCTTCATGAGACGTTCGAGAGCCTCCTGCACCAGTCGTTCGCTCTCGGTATCAAGGGCTGAGGTAGCCTCGTCGAGAATAAGGATAGGGGGATTCTTAAGTATCGCCCGGGCAATACTGATGCGCTGGCGCTGACCACCCGAGAGACGGCTGCCGCGATCACCCACCCGGGTCTGATAACCCTCTTCGGTGGCCATTATGAAATCGTGAGCGTTGGCAATACGGGCGGCGCGTATCACATCCTCTTCCGAGGCATCGGGAGCACCGAAAGCGATGTTATTGTAGATAGTATCATTAAAGAGTATCGCCTCCTGATTGACATTACCCATGAGAGAACGCAGATCATGCACTTTGTATTCGCGTATATCTTTACCACCGATAGAGATAGAACCCTTATCAATATCCCAGAATCGCGGCACAAGGTCTACAAGTGTGGATTTGCCTGACCCGGAGCGCCCCACAATAGCCACAGTATGCCCCGGCGGGATATGCAGCGAGATATTCTGGACCACATCGGTATGCCCGTCATAACTGAAGGTCACATTGTCAAACCTGATGTCGCCTTGATGTATGCGTTCTGCAGGTAGGGGAGAGGGTGATGCCGGATCTTTGATAGGATTATCAGCCTGCAGTATACGGTCTATGCGTTCGAGAGCGGCAAGACCTTTCTGCACAGTATACAGGCCGCGCGAGAGTTCCTTGGCCGGATTTATAAGAGAGTAGAAGATGACCATGTAATATATAAACTCCGCGGCATCGATCGAAGAGTGGCCTGAGAGTATCAGCGAGCCTCCGAACCAGAGTACGATCGCCACTGCTATGGTGCCGAGTGTTTCGCTGGCCGGATGCGCAAGAGAGAGACGCCAATTGAGCCGATTATTCAATCTGAAGAGTTCGCCGGTCTCACCTCTGAATTTACCGCGCATCTGATCCTCGGCATTAAAGGCCTTGACCACGCGCAGACCACCGATAGTCTCCTCGGTAGTAGATAGAATCTGACCCCACATATTCTGAGCCTTAAGCGAACCGGCCTTGAGTTTACGGCCCACGCGACCCATCACCAGGCCGAAGATCGGAAGCACTACCAATACGAAGATTGTAAGTTGCCACGACACATAAATCATCACCCCCAGACATGTGATAATCATAATAGGGTAGCGGATCACGCTCATAATGGAGGTAATGACAGAGGTTTCCACCTCGGTAACATCACCCGAGATGCGGGCTATGATGTCACCCTTGCGCTCGTTGGAGAAAAAACCTATCGGCAGAGACAGAATCTTCTCATACATATTGTTGCGGATATCGCGGGTGATACCGTTGCGCAGAGGGATGATAAAGAAATCAGACAGATAGTATG
>CAMWNR010000082.1 GCA_947175665.1 uncultured Porphyromonadaceae bacterium | reverse complement strand
ATCTATACGAGTAATAGTCAATAAAATCAAAACCATAAAAGTAGTACCAATATAATAGGTTGGCAAAACAGACCATTCTGTTCTGTTTTGAGAATTCCGCCAGCATTATACTGTTTTTCCAACTCTTCGGAATATACATTATAACTGTCTTTACTCTATATAATTTTAATTTTTTGATAATACTCATTATGTTTATGTATTAGTGATTAGTTATTAATTTAAGTGTAATTTAAGTTTTAGGTGTTAGTGATTAATTTTTATATTTTTGTATGTTAATATAACTCATCAACACTCCAGCAACGGTGTTATCACCACTCCCCTCGTTGAGAAATTCATCGTAGCCCAGGAGAGTCCCACACCGAAGCCGCAGGCGAGCAGAGAGCAGGGACGTTGGCGCAGGGCCTCAGAACAGCGCGTCACGAGCGTCAATGGTATAGAAGCGGAAGTCACATTGCCGAAATCTTCCAGACAGTAGGGTACTTTAGCCGAGGGTATATCAAGAGATTTGCGTATCTTTTCATTTATAAATTTATTGGCTTGATGCAGAACCAGATAATCCAATCTTTCTACATCTATCTCAAATTCCGATATAAATTCTTTGAGTGCCTTGGGGGGAGTCTTGATTGCGAATGCGAAGACATCCATACCGTTGACCACCATATCCGTACCCCGGCGCGAAACTCCGGGTTCGTATTCTATCAATTCAAGCGCCTCAGGTGTGGTAGGGTGTCTCATACCGCCATACTTGGTCCAAACTGCCTGATAACCGCTTCCGTCGACTCCGAACATAAAGTTCATTGCATCGGCCTCGGGATTAAACTCCAGTGCTGTTACTGTGGCGGCATCGCCGAAGAGGGGTCGCACAGTGCGGTCGGTCTTACTGCGATTGCGCGAATTGGTTTCGGCCGCGATAAGCAAACCTCTCTTAAATGACCCGGAAGTCATCATACTCCCGATCACACTCATCCCGTATACCCACCCCGAGCAACCTAACGGGAGGTCCATAACAAAGGCATCATTGCGAAGTCCAAGACGCTGCTGCAATATGCAAGCGGTCTGAGGAGCGATATAATCGCGAGAGGTGCAGACATAAAATAGACAATCTATCTCCTGCGGATCCCATCCCAGGTCACTGAGCAAGCCTTCTACTCCCTTTACCGAGAGATCTGCCGCTGTAACCCCATCTTCGGCCACACGGCGACGTGCTATACCGGTTGAGGATATTACCTTCCGCGCCTCTGTCTCATCAGAGAATATAGGTAGGGTGATATTCTCCTCCACCCGTGAGGGGACACAGGCCGAAATACCCGCTATGCGTATATTTTTGACAGTAAGTCTCGACATTTGGACCTTTTTTTAAGTGTTATGTATTAGTGATTAGTTATTAGGTTTTAAGTATTAGTGATTAGTTATTAAGTATTAAGATTAGTGATTGATTTTAAGTTTAAGTATTAGGGATTAGTTATTGAGGTTGGGGCGCTTATGGTTTACTCTGTGGTGACTCCTTTATGCGCTTTTTCTTTCCGTTGGCTGTAACGGGGAGAGAATCCACGATGTCGAAGAAGCGCGGGTATTTATATCCCTCGATCCTTTCTCTCAGCCGTTTACGCAATTCTTCAATATCTATCGTAAGCGTATCTCCAAGTATCAGTAATCGTGGCACCTCTCCTAATATCCCATCCGGATCAGCAGCGGCCATACATACAGATTCCGCTCCTGAAATCTTTTTAACCTCCTCTTCAATCTCCACCGGACTGACCAGGTTGCCTCCGACATTGATGATCTCCTTGATGCGGTCTGTAAGATACAGGTACCCCTCCTCATCCATATATCCGCTGTCTCCTGTACGGAAGTATCCGTTATAGAATCCCTCATCCGTCTGAGCCGAATCGAGATAGCCGGCTGTAACCATATCCCCTTTTATACAAATTTCACCGGTTTCTCCCACGGCCACCTCCTTGCCATCAGATGCCAAAATGCGTATCTCTACCCTTTCTCCCGCACTCTTTCCTACCGATTCGAGACGCGCCCGATCTTTATGAAAGTCAATAAAAGTGGCTCGCGATGCTTCTGTAAGTCCATAATGCATACAGACACGTGAGGTAGGGAAAAGTTCTGAAATAAGTTTTTTATCTTCGGTAGGGAGAACGGCACTCCCTATCTCGATATATCTTATCTGCGGTGCGTAGCGGGCTATACGGGTGCCGCTAAACCGTTTGATATATTCCCATACCGCCGGCACCATTCCGAAGCCGGTGACTCCATATTTCTCAATAGTGGTGAATACCGATTTAAGGTTGGCAAACCCGTTATGCAATATTACCGTACCACCGGCCATCAGACAGCATCTCAATCGCCCGAGTCCGAATGAGTGGTATAATGAGAGACCTAACAGTTCTACATCCTCTGCATCGTTACCGATAAAAGCATTGATATTTTCGGCCGATACCGCGATGTTGGCATGAGACAATAGCACTCCTTTAGGCTTGCCTGTCGTGCCTGAAGTAAACAGTATATCGGCCGTATCATCGAGAGTAAGTTCTTTAGTGCTTACAACTTGACCTTCATTGGGTTTCGATCCTGCATCAGCAGGAGTGTGAAGGTCGAGTTCTGAATAAATGAATGATGGGATACCTCCGATTTTTAAACCGATGGATATGGCAGGGCGCACCATATCTGTCATATATTGCAGATGCGCTGTATTAATCTCCGCATCAACCACCACATTCACTGCTCCGATCAGATGGGCGGCAAGATAGAGATAAATAAACTCCACCTCTTTCACAGCCGCGATCATAACCCGATTACCGCATGAAATACCCTGCATCGAGAGCCATTCCGCACCTTGCATTATATTTCTTTGGAGTTCGGACCAGGATACTTCGCTACCGTCTGTCGTCACGATAACCGTTTTATCGGGAGTGGCGACAGCGTGCCGGAATATTGCGGCCAGAATCGGACTGTGTGAGACATCAACCATTTATCTTAACTATTTCATTAACAATAGATCTTACAGAATTAAGATCAAACAGATCTTCAATCGGTATCTCAATATCCAATTTCTCTTCGAGAGCGGCAATGACGGCTATATTACCCATAGAATCCCATTGAGGTATCCCTCCGATGCTCAGATCATCAGTTACCGACTCAACCGGTATATGCAGAGTTTCTGCTATTATCTCTTTTATCTTACTGCTTATTGACATCTTGATGTTTCTTGAATACTTGATTATATCCGGCTCAGGAGATTGAGAACCCGCCGTCTACTATCATCGAAGTACCGGTTACCCACGCTGAGGCCGGAGAGAGAAGATAAACTGCTGCGTAGGCCACATCTTCCGGCCGGCCGAAACGTTTGAGAGGGAAACGCTTGGCATATTCAGCCAACTGCTCTTCGGTAATTGCACCGCTATGGATAAGCGGAGTTTCTATCATCGACGGGCAAACGCTGTTTACTCTAATATTACGGGCCGCAAACTCCTTGGCCGCAAACTTCATGAAGGAATCCAAGGCTGCTTTTGATGAGCCATATATGGAGTTACCACCAGAGAAAACGTGAGTGCCACCCATAGAGGTTATCAGCACCGCAGAGGCTCCTTTTACAAGACGTTTCTTCTTATAAAGCAGCCGCAGAAGTTCGGCGGTAGAGAAGAAATTGATATTGAAAATTTCATCGAATCGGGAGCGGTCGCAAAACTGCACCGGCCGCGTAAGGCCCTTGCCTGCACACAACACGACACCGTCGAGCGCTCCGCACTCTTCTACAAGATTATTCAGAGCCATCTCATCTGTCAGGTCAGCGGCGATGATGCGATGCCCTTGGCCCGAGAGAGCAGCCTGCGTCTCTTTCAGACGGTTCTCATCGCGTGCCACAAGTATGATGCGCGCACCGAGATTGGAGGCCTCAATGGCGGTGGAGCGGCCGATACCTGAAGATGCCCCGGTCACCAAAATGGTCTTACCCTCAAGAGAAAACGGATTCGAAATAATTCCCATCTAAACTCCTTTTATTGTTAATGGAATACTTAAACTTAAAATCAATCACTAATCTTAATACTTAACACTAATAACTAATCACTTATACATGATACTTAACCTTAACACTTAAAACCTAATAACTAATCACTTATACTTAACACTTAAATGGGCAATTCCACAAGCGGTGAGATCACGAGGTTATCGGTCTCAAAGGCGATAGTACCCCATGAGAGACCAACTCCGAAAGCACAACCTATTATTTTCTTACGGTCTTCGAGTTTACCGGCGAGTTGAGTCACAATAGTCAGTGGTATAGAGGCCGAGGAGGTATTGCCAAAGTGTGTCATGCTGTACGGCACTTTATCAGCGTCAAGTTTAAGTTTCTTACGTATCGTCTCGTTCATCATGCGGTTAGCCTGATGAAACACGAAGTAATCATAGTCGAGATAATCAAATCCGAATTCTTTGCTTAATTGCTTGATCGATTTAGGTGCGATGGTGATACCGAATGCAAATACATCCATCCCTTTCATCCTGGTTTGGAGAGCATGACGCATACGCCCGTCTTCGCATTTTTCAAGCGTCAACGATTTTTGTGTAAGCGGATTACGCGAGCCACCACCGGGCCGGATTATCGCGTCGTATCCTGTGCCGTCCGTCCCCAATTGGATCATGACCGGTGCCGATTTATGCGGGTTATATTCTATAGCGGTCACCGTGCCGGCATAGCCAAACAACTGGTCCGGCTCTTCATTCGCATGTTTGCGGGCATCACCGGCAAGCACCAGCACCTTACGTAGAGAACCGGATTCCACCATACCCATAGCGGTAGCCACACCATATATCCATCCCGAACATCCGAGAGAAATATCGAGACTCATACACGACTTCGGCAATCCAAGTTTGCCATGCAGCACACAGGCGGTAGCCGGAAGGATGTAATCATGAGTCTGGCTGATAAAAAACAGTCCGTCGATATCCTGCTTATTCCAACCTAAATCGGAGATAAGGTGTTCGGCCGCAGGGAGACATAGATCAGAGGTAGTATAATCATTGGAAAACCTCTTCTCGATAATACCGGTAGTAGCCATATACTCCTCGACAGCATATTGATCTGTTGTGGAGATGGTCGGTTCGATATGCCGGGGTACTCCGGCACTCATGCCGACGATACTGCAATTGTTAAATCTTATATAAGCCATAACTTATTTAGAAGAGACAATATTGAAGAGATCTTCTATAGTATTGGCATTACGTATATCATCACCTTTCAGAATGACATCATACTCCTCATCGACCATAGCGATGATGCTCAGTGCGGTTAGCGACGACCACTCATCAAGATCCTTGAATACAGTAGTCGAAGTTATTTCTGAAATCTCGGTGTCGTTAAGTTGATCAGCAAAATTTTCGATAAATTTGTTGATTTCCATATTCTTCTGAATTTAATGATTAGTTGGCTGCAATCCTGCAATAACCATCTGTGTAACAAAGTGGGATTATATCTTAAATACTTTGGCGGGGTTACCGATGTAAGTATTGCCATCCTTCGGTTTGGTAAGCAGAGCCGAGAGAGGAGAAAGCGTAATCTCCGCCCCGATTTTAAGCCCCTGCATCACAAACGACATTGTCCCTAAAAGATTACAGTCTCCGAGAGTCGCCCCACCCCCTATCCGGCAACCTGCCATTAACACATTGGCGTTACCTACCGCAGTATCATGACCGAGAACCACACTCCCGTTGAAAAGGTTGAAATCACCGATAGTGACATTTGTAGTCGCCCGGCAATCACCCTGTATGATATTCCCCTTGCCGATTGAGAATGACTCAGGATCATAAATTCTGAAATTAACAGCAATACAATTGGGGAACTCAACAAGCGGATTTGTGATTTTACGCGCCACATCCCGACGTGTGCGAGGATTGCCGAAGCATAAAATCACCCCTATCGGTTCTTGACGGCCGTTTAGGTCATCGATACCACCGAGCCAATTTCCGCAGAGGCGGTCAGAGGGGTTATCAGAAAAATCACGGTCATCGTAATAACCGATAATTTCCCAATTCTCCGAGTCTTTCACCCATCCGTTGCGAATAGCCGCGGCTACTTCGTGACCCAGACCGCCAACTCCGTATATTGCTATTTTTTTCATTATCCCCCAGGCATTTAAATATTTTCCACCGGATAAAATGTGTCACAAAGATAATAAAAAAGTACGAGAATTTAAGTACGTAATTAAAATTTAATCACTAATAATTAATACCTAAAACTTAAATAAATACCTAAAACTTAAAACTAATAACTAATCACTACTACTTTATAACTAATCACTAATCCTTAAAACTATATTACTCGATAAACGTTTTTACAGAAACCGCATTTCATAAAAAATGTTAATAGATATCCGCTATAAACATTTTTGCCGGAGCGGGGCGCGAGTGTTATCATCTTTAATTTCCGAAGGTGACAAGGCTATTTTACTTACTCTTAATTATTATGCGACAGATTATTCAACATTTTACCGATGATGACTTGTATAAGTTCACAATGTGCTGCGCGGTGATCGAAAATTTCCCACGCACTCAGGTTAGATATAAATTTAATGACCGGGACAATACAGTCTATCCGGAGGGGTTTGCCGACGAACTACGCAGGCAGATACAAATGCTGGAAAATGTAATAATTACCGAAGAAGAGATCGCTTTCTTACGAAAAAGATGTCGATATATCCCCGACTGGTTTTACAGTTATCTCAAGGGATTCAGATATGACAGCCGGTGCGTAAAGGTAACTCAGGATCAGACCGGACATCTTGACATTGAATTTGAAGGGAGTTGGAGCCGCACGATACTTCTGGAGGTGAAAGTTCTGGCGATTGTCTCCGAACTCTATTACATTATGACCGGTGAAGCCGACCGACTCGATTACGAGGCGTACTACACGAAGTCGCACGATAAAGCACGGAGAATGATTGAGGCCGGTTGCACATTCAGCGATATGGGTACGCGTCGCAGAGCATCTTTTCAGGCTCAGGAGACTGCGATCAGAGCCATGAAAGAGTGTCAGGATTCCATGTCGGGACCCGGCAGATTCATGGGCACAAGCAATGTATATTTAGCCATGAAGTATGATCTTATGCCTCTCGGCACTATGGCTCATGAATTTATCTGCGCAATCGCAGGGATGTACGGCCCGCAGATGTCAAATCATCTTGCTATGAAAACATGGGCTTCGACCTATCGCGGTGCTTTGGGCATATTCCTCTACGATACGTACGGGTGGCGGATTTTCAGTCTTAATTTTTCGGAAGATTATGCAAATATGTTTAAAGGGCTGAGGATTGACAGCGGAGATAATTTCCAGCAACTTGACCTTGCAATCGATAAATACAAGAGTCTTAATATTGACCCCCGTACCAAACAGATTGTGTTCAGCAACGGATTAAATGTAGATACGGCAATCAGTATACAAAAATATGCGGCCGATAAATGCATACCATCCTTTGGCATCGGCACCCACTTCACAAATGATTTTGATGGCGTTAAGCCACGCAATATCGTCATCAAACTCATCGCGGTGAAGATTACCGAATCGTGGCCATTCTACTGCACCACCTGCAAATTAAGCGAGGATAAAGGGAAATATTCGGGCGATAAAGCAACCGTACATCGATTTCTCGAAGCACTGGATTTAAGTATTAAGTGTGAGTGATTAGTTATTAGTTATTAGTGATTAGGTTTTAAGGTTCAAGTGTTAGTTATTAGTGATTAATTTGAAGTATAAAGGTTTATTTGCGGCGTTGCCGCAGGTTTATGATTCTTAATATTAATCACTAATAACTAGTACCTCAAAGTAATCACTAATAACTAACACTTCATACTTAAAACGCTAATACTTTTTACCTAATAACTAATCACTAATACTTAACACTTAAAACGCTAATACCTAATACTTAAAATTCATTTCTTACCGAGGTTTTTAAACATCTTGGTGATACAACGCTTCTTCTGCTCCATATTGGGATGCACATAAAGGTTGAGTGTAGTAGATATATCCGAGTGACCTAACAATACACTAACGGTCTTATAATCACAGTTACTCTCGATGCAACGTGTAGCAAAAGAGTGACGCAAACCGTGAAACTTGATTGCCGGAATTTTGAGCGCTGTCATAAGTCTCTTATAATAGAGGCGATAAGTACGCGGCTCGATAGGTCTTATATCGTTGGAGATAACATAAAAACCGGTATTTACCACCTTCATAAGAGGCTTGATAAGCGAAAGAGCCTCAGCACTGAGTGGTATTTCGCGCACGGAATTATGCGTTTTGGGATCATTGATAACCAACTCGGTATACTTCTTATCCCCCTCGATAATGTAGATACGCTCTATGGTACGCCTAACTTGCAGAGTACCATTCTGCACATTAATATCCTCCCAACGCAAAGCGCATATTTCCCCGATACGCAAACCTGTGGTGAGACAGATATAAATGCCGAGAGCGCGAAAAGAGAAATTCTCCTTTATATAATCGAGTATCTTCTTATGATTAGCAATTGACAGAACCTCTATAGCACCGGCAGTAGTAGCAGAAGTAGGATATTTGATATCCCACTCAGCATGATTAATCCAATTGTTTTTGACGCCATACTTCATAATCATCTTCAAAACAATCATCATATCCTTAATAGTCTTCACACTCAATCCGACCTTAAGTTTATCAAGCACAAAAGATTGCACCGACTGTTCGCTTAGATAATCCATATCGCCAAAAAAAGGGAGGATATGATTTTCGAGTGTCAGCATATACGCAGCAAAAGTAGAACGCTTCACATACGGACGCTTAGACTCCTTCCAAACCTCCGCAATTTCTCTGATAGTCAAATTTTTCATAGAGTTAAAATATGATTTAATTAAATAATTAAAGTAACAATATAATCAACGTTCCACCTTTGCGCTTCCCCGGCTTCACCGACGCCTGGAAATCTTTCAGTCTATCCCATTTTTTTGATTTTAAAAATGGATTAAATCCAGAAGCAAAGCGTTTCGGAGAAGGCACTAAATTTATTTCGGTTTCGGATATTCTTAATAATGATTACATTAATTATGATAATATTAGAGCATCAGTTAGAGCCTCAGACAAGGACTTATCTGAATTTGGTGTAAATCAAGGAGATATTCTATTTCAACGAAGTTCTGAGACATTAGAAGATGTAGGGCGGGCGAATGTTTATATTGATGATCGGACTGCTCTGTTCGGAGGTTTTGTAATCAGAGGAAAGAAGAAAAGAGAATACGAACCTCATTTTATGCGTTACGCGCTTTCATCTCCGATAAATCGAAAGAAAATTATTGTGAAGGGTGCAGGTGCTCAGCATTTTAATATTGGTCAAGAAGGTCTTTCTAAGGTTATAATAAATACTCCAGAAATTTTTGAACAGACTAAAATTGGTCTCCTACTTCAACAAATTGATGAGCGCATTGCCATTCAAAACAAAATAATTGACAACTATTTATCCTTTCTCAAGGGGCTTACAAAAACA
>CAMWNR010000081.1 GCA_947175665.1 uncultured Porphyromonadaceae bacterium | reverse complement strand
TCAGCGGGTCCCTCGATCTTCTGTACCCAAGTGGCGGAGGTGGCTACATCTTCAAAATCAAAAAGATGAGTGTCAATGAGTTCGTCGAGCGGTACATCGCAATAATTACATTCTATAATTTTTGCCTTAGGTTGCAACTCGCGGATAACGGTTTTAATTTCGTTGGCCTCAGAGCGCGATACTTCGTCAACCTTATTGAGAAGTATTATGTTGCAGAATTCGATCTGCTCGATGATAAGGTTTTCGATATCCTCCTCATCGATATTTTCATTCTTCAGCGCATCGCCGCAACCGAATTCACTCTTCAGTCTGAGAGCATCTACAACAGTTACGATAGCGTCAAGTCTCGGAAGCGCCTCAACCGGTTTGGTGGGGTTGATCATACCCTGCATGGAGCAGATGGTCTGTGCTATCGGGGCGGGTTCGCAGACTCCCGAAGCCTCAATCACGATATAATCAAACATACCGGTAGAGAGCAGATCATCAATCTGCTTGATAAGATCCATCTTCAATGTGCAACAGATACACCCGTTCTGAAGGGCTACGAGGTCACCTGATTCATCCTGACCTACGATACCCCCCTTTTGGATGAGGTCGGCATCAATATTAACCTCTCCTATATCGTTTACAATCACCGCAAAGCGGATACCCTGACGATTGGTGAGGATATGGTTAAGAAGGGTAGTCTTACCGCTACCCAGATAGCCGGTGAGCAGAAGCACCGGAATTTCTTTTGGTTTATTCATAGTCAAATATAACTTAATCCTTTTTTTGTGAAGAAGGAGGATAATGCTGCTTTTTGTGAAGAGGGAGGATAATGCTGCCTAATACCATAGCGCTCAGCGCCCAAGGGTAATAAAGGTATGGCCATGGAGCAGCCGGGGATATACCTGCCAGTCCGACAGCAAGAAGCGTCTGTGCTCCGTAAGGTATAAGACACTGCACTATGCAGGAGCAGGTGTCGAGCAGACTGGCCGTGCGGGCACCGCTGATGCCATATTTGCCGGCAATACGCCGGCACAGCCCCCCTACCGTAAGAATGGCGATAGTGTTATTGGCCGTACAGATATTCACCGCTGACACTAAAGCCGCAATCGCCCCCTTTGCACCGCGCGCACTGCTTATACGACGCGACATAATCTGCAGCAGATAGTCGATACCTCCGGTGGCTTTTATAATCCCCAACATCCCGGCCGAGAGGAGAGTGATGATTATCAAATCCCCCATAGAGTCGATGCCGGAACCTAAATAACCGGCCATATCAAGTAAGGAAGTACCCTTGGAAAAACAGGCTATGACAGATGCCACAAGGATACCGCATACAAGTACTATGGTGACATTGATACCTATCAGAGCCAAAACTATCACCATAAGATAGGGGAGGATAAGGAGCAGATCGTAGTCACCCGGAGCCACACTCATCTCCGTATTGAAACTCATAAGGGTATACACACCTAAAGTCACTAACGCCGCTGGGAGGACAATGCGAAAATTGCTCCGGAACTTCGCGTTCATCATGACCCCCTGAGTACGGGTTGCCGCAATCGTGGTATCGGAGATAAAAGATAGATTATCACCGAAAAAAGCACCGCCCAAAATGGCAGCCACAAACAGAGGGATATTTCCACCGCTGTTAGAAGCAAGGTCTACACCGAGCGGTACCAGAGCCACTACGGTACCTACCGAAGTGCCGATGGACAGCGAAATCAGACACGCTGCGATAAATAGCCCCGGCAGTATCAATTCTTCAGGGAGAATATGAAGAGTGGCATTGACCGTAGCCTCAATAGCACCGATACCCTTAGCCAGAGAAGCAAAGGCCCCAGCCAGCATAAAAATCCATATCATGTACATTATGGACTTTGAGCCGGCAGCCTTGGAAAATGTATCAATCCTGTCGCTGAGCGGGCGCCCCCGATATAGTAATATTCCCCATATTGATGCGGCTATAAAAGCCACCGATATAGGCATCTTATAGAAATCTCCGATACATACCGATACTACAAGATAAAGTATCAGAAAGATCATGATCGGAGATAAAGCCAATAATCCCTGACGATTTGAGATATTTTTCTCCTCAATCTCTTCTCTATTTAATTCAGTAGTTAAATCGCTCATCAAAATATGTTATATAACATATATATAATGCAAATTTAACTGAAATATTATGAATAACAGATGATTTTTGCGAGATTCGTACAAGATGTTCCTACATACGAGAGGTTCTGAATCAGGGTCAGAGGGTCTTAAGTGCGCCGGTGTAACTATCCATTACAAATCCCTGCACATTAACCCCCTCGGGAGGCATGAGAGGGTGATTGGCGATTAGATCTACAGTATCGCGCACAGCCTCTTCGGTATCATCAAAGCCGTGTAACCATTCGCGAAGATTGATACCGCAATGTTCCATAAGTTTGATATGCTCTTCGCTCACACCTCGCTCCTTCATGGCGTGAAGCATTTCGTTGGCATCCATACCCTGCACACCGCAACCGGTATGACCGATAACCATAATTTCGTTTACTCCCAATTCATACACCGCCACCAGAAGCGAACGCATAGTAGAGTCAAATGGGTTAATGATAGTGGCACCGGCATTTTTAATGATTTTGACATCACCGTTGCGAAAGCCGAGCGCCGCGGGCAGCAACTCGATCAGTCGTGTATCCATACAGGTTACAATGGCGATCTTCTTATCGGGATACTTGCTCGTCGCGAACTTTTCATACTCACGGTTAGCAACAAAATTCTTATTAAATTCCTTAATCTCTTCTATCATATCTGTAGTGCTTGATAAAAATCAAAGACTAAAGTAAGTAATGAAAATTAATATGCAGGATATTCATTTACTGCTTGGTTTCATAATATCGTTTAAATTTCATTACTTGCTTATATATAAATACTTAAACCGCGGTTGCAGGGTATTAACTCTCTACATGAAAATTAGTAAAGGCCTGACGCTCCTGTTGGGGTACCGAACCCTCTTCATTACGGGCCAGTGCAATACCTTTCAGAAGGAAAGCCATATTCTTAGCGAGGTTGCGCATGGTCTGTAACCCCTCCTTGTCATCTTCCACATCCGCAGCGGTAAAACCGTGAACTTCATTCCAGTATGTGCTGGATACGATAGGCATTGCGCTGATAGTAAAATACTTGTTGATTTCGTCAAAAGCCGATGTCGAACCCGCGCGACGCGAAGAGACTACAGCCGCACCAACCTTCATGGTTTTATTAACCGTGCCGGCTGTGCTGTAGAAAAGGCGGTCGAGAAAAGCGAGCAACTGGCCATTGGCACCGGCATAATATACCGGCGAACCTACTATCAGGCCATCAGCCTCCGCCAACTTAGGTGCTGTCTCATTAACCATATCATTAAAGACGCATCTGCCATGTTCGCGACAAAAACCGCAGCCGATGCACCCGCGTATATCCTTAGTGCCGACATTCAGACGCTCTGTTTCCACACCAAGGTCATTAAGCGTACGCTCTACCTCCGACAAACCGCGAGCAGTACACCCGTTGATATGCGGACTCCCATTAACAACAAGTACTTTCATAAAAAACAAGATTAATAAGGTAAGTAAATAAGATTAGATTTAATTCCCCCTTCCTATTCTCCCTGATTTCACCACTCCACCCCATCATCCTACCATAAAAACACCACTCAATCAAATTAGTTCTAACACTACTGAAATCCCGCTGCGCAGGCATAAAAACAGAAACCACCCATCACATAAGTTACGCTAAACAGAAAGGTTGCACCGTAACACATAATTACGAAGCAACCTCGTTTAGATTCCAACCTAAAAGAAATATACCTTACAGGTCTTAATAATTCTTTTGGCTCGGATTCATATTATAGAAGATGGAATACTGATACAGAAGTGCGGGGTTAATTTACCGGGATCAAAACTGCCTGCGAATTATCCATGCCCGGGGCAGTTTTGCCTGCCGGGGCATAGAAATATGTCGGGTCACAGACTATATATTTTCTCCCCTGATACATGATGTAATCACCCTCAAGTGAATTATCGGTTGGAGCAATGGCTGCATAAAGGTGACCCGGATAGTAAATCAGTGCAGTATGCAGCCCCAGGATATTCTTTACAAGTTTTACGAAATGGATAGCATGATCCTCACAATCGCTAAAAGGGTAGTGCCAGGACTCCTCCATCCAGAAAGCACGGTCATCGCCCCACATCTCATCGTCAAGTTTATAAGGGAACGTCTGAGCGACTTTAAGCAACAAGTTTATAGCCTCCTTCTGATTTTTACCCTTTACCATAGGGCGCAACTTCTCGTAAACCCCGGTATGTAAAGCCTTGCTCGAAGGTGTCCGGGCAATATTCGCCCAGCGCGAATAAGGGGTGTTGTCGGTAGTGCCGGCAGGATAATCATTAAAGAAGTCGATGAGATTTTTATTTACAGTAACATCTAACTTTATCGACGGATTTCTCACAACCTCTATCTCACGCCTATTACCCGGAGAGAAACTAAAAGCCGGAGATTCCGGTATGGAAAGCGACATCTCTTTCTCACCCGGAAATTTAACGTTGCTCACAAATACCTCTCCTGATTTCAGAGGGGTATAAGACCAATACTTATCACCATCAATAGAGAGACCGGCATGGTCATATAATATGCCCGAAGACGCAAAAAAGAGGTGAAGGCCCGAATCCTTACGTATCATCCTCACCTTATATCCGCTTTGAGACAACACAAATGCCATTATGACGGTATGTGCTGATGAGCCGGATCTGAAATCTTTTGAGATAATACTGTCAATCAGTTTGAAATATCCCCAATCGGGAAGATGCAAAGCGTCGCGCGCAGTGAGCATATCCTTTAAGAAATGATCGCTATTGTTCCGGCTAAGCCACTCCCATGCATCGGAGATTGATTTTTCTTCGGCAGATTGCAGAGAAAAACCTTTCCACTCATGGTTACGATATTTTACATTTGTACCATAAAAAGTAGAATTGATCCAAACGGGGTTGGGGAGAGGGGCAGGATTAATCGGTTCTACAGGGTTAGGACGCGGAGCAGGCGCTGGAGCAGGTGCTACATTTTTGATAGGTAGAGGTACACCATCCCGGCGGATATTGTCATCATCCTCATCATCCCACACGGGTGGTTCAGGTTCCGGCTCGGGAGGGGTGATGATAATAGGGTCTACTTGAATCTTTTCCCAAGGATTTGCCAATGCTTCTGCATATTCACGGTTGATCTGTTGGCGGAAAGTCTCCAGTTCCTCTCTTGCGGTATTACGAAACTCATCTATCTCCTTTCGCATTTTGGCCCGCTCATCATCAAAATCCTTCGCTACTGTTGGCGATATCCCCGAAATCAGGGATATTGCCAATGTTATACGGATCCAATTTTTCATACTCTCTCAGATTATCAGAACAAGAAAGAGCAACCTACTTGCCATGAAGAAGCCTTAAAGGAACCATCCTCTATGTCATTCATTTCCAGAATCTGAGTCTGGTTAATGAAACTCTTGCTATACTTTGCCTCAAGTTGAAAAACACCAAACTGTACTCCGCCGCCGAAGAGCATGGAGCAATCAAATGCTTTAGGGAAAAGGAGGTCGTACTCATCGTTATATCCATATCCGAGTGAGTAGTCTTCACCATCGATGCTGACAGTATTTGACAATCCGATATTCATGGCGATACCTGCATTGGCAAAAAATGAAATACGCGAAGAGATCGGTAAGCGGAATTGATATTGTATGGGGATATAAAGAGAGTGTTCGATATACATAGGACAACTGCTTTCGCCATACCAGTCTCCAAACATCATCTGCCAATACAGACCGGTGTTGATACCCTGACCGTAACCATAGTATCCCTGATAAGTCATACCCATCTGGATACCGTTTTCACGATGCCCCTCATCGAGATAAAAGTTGTATTTAGTTGCGGGGGAGCCCTTCATCTTGAGAGTATAGGCACGATTCACATAATTAAAGGCCATACCCCATTCGCGTCTTTTATAATCAATATCAAAAATATTATGGCGTGATTTCAGACGATTAGGCAACTTAAGGTTAATATTGGTAGACTTACCTTTACCTACAATGAAACTCTTGGATACCTGATACCCGTAATAAGACATGTCAACTTTATGTACACCATAGTCAACCTTTTGAGTGAGAGGTGTCTCACCGATATAAACATTGTCAAGATTTATCTTGGCCCCGCTCACCGGAAAATTATTCTGAGTGGCATTGAACGTGATGGTAGAAGAGGGTACAACCTTGATGGTTATAGACCCCGGTGTCCGATCATTGATTTCAACAGTAGTTTCATTATCATCACCTCCCAGATAACCCTTTACCACGTATGTGCCGTACTCGAGATTGTTGACATTAAAACGCCCTTTGTCACGGGCTACGCTCATTCCGTTTTTGGTAATATTGAGTACAGCGGAGAGGGGTTCGGCCACAAATTCCACATTCTTTTTACGCATCAGATTAAAGTCAAATGTAGTATTGGTAAGGCTCACATCAATGACTCCGGCATAATCGGCAGCCATGTTTCGGTTTGGAACCTCAAGTACAATATTGTGTTTGCCAAGAGTTACATCAGGGATTGTAAGAGGTGTCTGGCCCACTCTCTGAGTGTCGAATATTACGGTCGCTCCGGAGGGAGTGGATGTTATAGCCACGCTGACTTTACCCTGAGCGCGCAGAGTGGCGCGATAAATTTTGTGCTTACCGATAGTTACACCCGATATACGCGTAGTACCATATTTAGGATGCACAAAATCAATATCAAAGGGTTTGGACGATTCGGGTAGATAAAACCATCGGGTGATAACACCTTTATTTTCGTGGAGGTTTTTGTCAATAATAGGGATCTGGCGGTTGCTAAGACGCGAAATCGTGATTTCACGTATTTCTTCGGGAGAGAAGTTTTCGAAAGATACAACGAGTTTACCGTTAATGTCTTCACCATCGGCACTAAGTTCCCAATTATCGGTGGCGAGGGCTGTCATATTCTGATACCCTATATCCGACCCGGACGCTGAGACTGTCTCGCCTCCTATTTCACGAAAAGAGCCTTGTACATACTCAATCTCGGCAAACGCGCAGAGGGTAGATAACAGCAGGCTTAAAGTAAGAATAATATGCTTGTTCATTTTTTATGTTAGAATAAAATAGTTTTAAGGGACGTCAATAATTATTTTCCGTCATCACCGACAGGATAGCGCTCCTTAAGCAATTCAAGATTTACAAATTCCGGTGTCCAGGTGCGAACTAAAATCTGCGACCCTTTAGGATTAAGATTGATCTGTAGAGTAAGGAACCCTTTGTCACTGTAATTATTGGAAGTGTACTGTTGCTGGATTTCAATCCACATTATTTCATTATCGGTAAATCCATCAGTAGCAACTTTTGATATTACAGCATCTTCAAACACAAGTTGGATATATTTCTTATATGTACTTGATTTCTTATTAAAGAAGTCTGTCTTGAGTTGGCGGATATACTGATCCTTTGTATGACGTCGGTAAGTGACATTTTTTGAAGAATTAGGATATAGACCTTTAGCATCAAAAAATTGCTTGGAGGGTGGTCCCGGTGTAATCTTGCCGGTGATGATGACGGCCTGATCTGAAAAAATACTTTCGATATAATCGAGTCGTTTCAAAGCGAACGCTGTCTGGTAATCCTCCATAAACTTAAGGAGAGTGTAGCGGGAGTCCATGTTCCACTGAGCCTGACGGAAAATATCCTCTTCGGCTCGCTTGGTAAGAGCGTATGCCACAGATGAGATCAATCCGGTAGCCTTATCAAATCGGAACACAATCGTTTCGTTAGACACATGCCCGGCGGTTTTAATAGCCACAGGTATCCCTCTTCCGGTAGTATAAAGGTTACAGGTCTCTACGGTATATTCCTGAGGAGATTTTACAACCCTCACATCTCCCGAGCCGGTAAGAAGAGAGAAAATAGACCATCCCTCATCGGTAAATAGCGGTTTTACAGAAGCGTAATCTCTGTTTTTCAAAGCCTTCTCAACGCTTTTCATAGACTCGATAAGAGCCTCAGCGCCTTCAATTACCGGGCGTTCCACTTGCTTTTTTGAGTCAGTGATAATAGGAGAAGTACCGGCCGAAGATGCTAAAGAAGCAACATCCTTTTTTGAGGCTTTGGCCGAAGCGGTGAGCGCATCGTTTCGTGCTGATGCTGAAGATTTGATTTTAGTAGAGTTTAGTTTTAATGGCAACGAGATATGATCACGCCCCTCAAATCTATTTCTTGCACCGCTCTCATATACAAATTTTAATTCCGGGTCATACAGTTTGGCCTCATCAGGATAATCATATACAATCTTTATATCCAATTCCTTGAAATTGGTAATATCCGGAAAAAGAAGAGTGGCAAAACCATTCTTGCCGTGTATGGGCTTAACTTCGCGCTCGCCGTTGAAATAACTCAAATCAAGCGCGGAGACCGGCTGGCCGGCATAAAGCAGGTTAAGGTTTATGCTATAATGGTCGTAATCAAACTCATCATATTCGATTTCATTACCGTTTATGCTGATTTCAATATTATCAAGCATCATAGCGATATGATCCTTTAACCACCCCTTTACGTTTCTATTTTTTCCCTCTAACGGCATACTGAGATTGTCGCCAAACGAACTCAACATATTAAGAGCCCAGGTGTAATACTTCAAAGCACCGGAGATATTCAGTTTACCCTCCTGTTCTACACCTAATTCCACCAGATCCTTAATATTCTCCTTTCTGTTTTTCTCTGTGGCGGCAAGGTCTGAATTAGAAATATAAGTCATAGCGTGCCACCCCTTTTTATCTTGAAAAACAAGGGTTGAGAGGTTCTCGACCGTCATAATGGAGGAAGCGCGCAACTGAGATTCCGATTGAAAGTTATAATCATCTTTATTAACCTTTTCAGTCTCCTTCATCTCTAATGAGAATGTGGTGCGCAATTGGGTCATAAGGTTTTCCAATGCGGCTTTTCGTGCATCCTCCTCGGTTTCCGCCGAGGCCTCGCCGATTTTATACTTCGATGAGGCCTGACGTATCTTCTCCATCGCGTCGCCGGGAGTCTGAGCATTAAGAACAGTCGGAACTAACAAAAGAAGCAATACCAGTAGATAACCGGTAACTAACTTTGCCATACAGATAAAAATGCAGAATTTTTAAATTTAAGGTTATTTGATTATTCCCCTCCGGCAGCCTTCTTTATTTTGCCGCTGAGTTCTACTTCATCTGAAAGATCCTTGGCAAGTCTGCGAAGTTTGGCGCGGGTGTTGTTGCCATCAATGATAAAATATCCGCGCATATCGTATGTACCGTTAGTGTTTTTCTTATAGATTATAAAGGAGCGCTTTACGTCACCGTTAAACTCGGCAAGAGCCTTGACAACATTATCTTCGATAGTCACGTCCACTTCGCCTGAGTGTGAAGCCTGTTCGAGTTTCAGGTAAGCCTCATTCTCCTGAGCATAAGTGGCCTGAGCCATATTGATAAGGCTTTTCTCTCCATTACGCAAGTTTTTGGCACCGTTAATTTCGTATGTACGTGCTTCACCTACACC
>CAMWNR010000080.1 GCA_947175665.1 uncultured Porphyromonadaceae bacterium | reverse complement strand
GTATAAAGGGATAACAGAAGAGCATAATGCCGTACGCCATGAAGTGGGTGTATTTGACGTAAGCCACATGGGTGAAGTCCGTGTAAAAGGTCCCGATGCCTATAAATATGTGAGCCATATATTTGTAAATGACGTGACAGGTGCTCCTGATGGTCAGATCTTCTATGGTATGATGTGTTATGAAAACGGTGGCACAGTCGATGATCTACTGGTATACAAAGTAAACGATCAGGAATACTTCCTTGTAATCAATGCTGCAAATATAGATAAGGATGTAGACTGGATAATGAAAAATGCCGAGGGATTTGATGTGGTGATTGAGAATGAATCACCCAAATACGGTGAAGTTGCAGTGCAGGGTCCTAAGGCCGAAGAGACTGTAGAGAAGGTACTCGGTATACCTTGTGCCGACATACCGTTTTATAACTTCCGCACATTAGAGAAAGATGGCGAGGAGATCATAATCAGCCGCACCGGTTATACCGGAGAAGATGGCTTTGAAATTTACGGATCACACGATTATATCCGCAAGGTCTGGGATCTTCTTATGGACGCAGGTGTGCAACCCTGCGGTCTCGGATGTCGTGATACCCTGCGTTTCGAGGTAGGTCTGCCGCTTTACGGCGATGAACTTGCCGCCGACATTACTCCTATAGAAGCGAGTCTGAGCATGTTTGTCAAACTTGATAAACCTGAATTTATAGGTAAAGAGGCACTTGCCAAGCAGAAGGCTGAGGGTGTGACACGTCGCATCGTAGGTATCGAACTGGAGGGTGCAGCAGTACCCCGTCATGGTTATCCTGTACTTGTAAATGGTGAACAGGTTGGAGAAATTACCACAGGATATAAATCAATATCGACAGGCAAGAGTGTGGCTATGGCCATGATAAATAAGCCATACGATAAACTCGGTACCGAGGTTGAGGTGCAGATACGTAAGAAGAGATTCCCCGGTAAGGTTGTTAAGAAACGCTTCTACGATAAAAATTACAAGAAATAAAAACAAATACAAATATATAAAATACAATGAGCAAAATTTTAGAAAATCTCCGCTATGCGGATTCTCACGAGTGGGTGAAATTAGAAGATGGTATCGCAACAGTAGGTATTACAGATTACGCCCAGCATGCTCTCGGCAGCATCGTATATGTAGATATGCCGGAAGAGGGTGATGAGGTTACAGCAGGTGAGGAATTTGGTGCAGTAGAGTCTGTAAAGGCTGCAAGCGACCTCATCTCTCCCGTAAGCGGAACTGTAATTGAGATTAATACTGCTCTTGAAGATAGCCCCGAACTCGTAAACGAAGATGCTTACGGCAACTGGATTATGAAAGTAGAGGTTAGCGATCCTGCTGAGGTAGAGAAACTGCTTGATGCAGAAGGATACGCCAAGATTTGCGAAGAGTAAACTACTCCTTATTAATATGAACTGATAAATGACGCCAATGCTTCTGCCACTGAGTTGAGACTCAAGGTGGCAGGAGGGTTGGCGTTGTCATTTTTCAAATATTACCAATTAACCTGATGAGCAATAAGTTTATACCCCATACCGAAGAAGATATTCGAGTAATGCTTGATAAGATCGGTGTGGATACTATCGATGACCTCTACAGTGATGTGCCGGCTGAGGTCGTATATAAAGAGGAATATGATGTCCCCTCCGCTATGTCTGAAATCGAATTGCGCAAGCATTTTGAGACTTTAGGCAAAAAGAATAAACCTCTTACTATCTTTGCCGGTGGGGGTGTGTATGATCATTATTCACCTTCGGTAATCAATCATCTGCTGGCCCGTAGCGAATTTTATACTGCCTATACTCCCTATCAGCCTGAAATATCTCAGGGTACTCTTCAATATATCTTTGAATATCAGAGTATAATCAGCGAACTAACCGGAATGGAGGCTACAAATGCGTCTATGTATGACGGTGCGACAGCCACAGCCGAAGCAATGTTTATGATGGTAGCCTCTGCCAAGAAGCGTAACCGTGTTTTGATCTCCTCTACTGTCGCTGACAGAGTAGTGGAAGTGGTTAAGACTTACGCGAAATTTCATGGTGTAGATATCACAATCATTCCGGAGAAAAATGGTATTACAGATCTCGATGCCATGAAAGAGGAACTCGCCAAAGGTGACGTAGCCGGAGTGATACTCCCGTCGCCCAACAAATACGGTATCCTGGAGGACTATACAGGTGTAGCCGATTGCATGCATGCAGAAAAGGCCTATATGGCTATTAACGCTGATCCTTCTGCTTTGGCGGTAATACGTACTCCGGCCGAGTGGGGTGCCGACATAGCATGTGGTGACGGTCAGTCGTTGGGTATGCCCTTAAACTTCGGTGGCCCTTATTTAGGCTATATTTCGTGTGCCAAGGGTATGCTGCGCAAAATGCCGGGTCGTGTGGTGGGAGCCACAAAAGATGCCGACGGCAAGCGTGCGTATGTACTGACTCTGCAGGCCCGAGAGCAACATATCCGCCGCGAGAAAGCGACTTCAAATATATGCTCCAATCAGTCATTAATGGCTCTATATGCCACAATCTATGTGGCTCTGATGGGTAAACAAGGTATGAAAGAACTTAACCGTATAGCCTGTGACGGAGCGCATTATCTCTATTCCAAACTCATAGAGAGTGGCAAATTTACTCCCGCGTATCCCGGACTTCCGTTCCTCAAAGAATTTGTAGTGAAGACAGATCTTGATATTGAGGCTATAAATTCACGTCTTTTGGATAACGGAATTATGGGAGGCATAAATCTGGGCGAAGGGAAAGTAGCCTTTGCGGTGACAGAGAAACGCACAAAAGAGGAAATTGATAATTTGGTTACTCTCATGCTCTCATGAGCACAATATAGAATACAATGAAATATTACGATAAATTAATATTCGAACTTTCCCGCCCCGGCAGAAAGGGGTATGAACTTCCGGCTACCGACTTCGGTCATGACGCTTTTGCAGAAATGCCGGCTACGCTTATGCGCGAAAAGGACGCAGATCTCCCGGAGGTAAGCGAATTGGATGTAGTACGCCACTATACAAATCTTAGTAATAAAAACTTCGGTGTAGATACAGGTTTCTATCCTTTAGGATCCTGCACCATGAAATATAATCCTAAGATCAACGAAGAGTTGGCTGCTCTGCCGGCATTTACTCAGATTCACCCTCTGCAGGACGAGAAGAGCATACAAGGCGCATTGGAACTATATTGGAATCTGCAGCATGCGCTCAGCAATATAGCAGGCCTATATGAGTTTACTCTCAATCCGTACGCCGGTGCTCACGGTGAGTTGACCGGTCTGATGGTGATGCGTCAGTATCACATCGCTAACGGTGATCTGAAGAGAACCAAAGTAATTGTGCCTGACTCTGCTCACGGCACTAACCCCGCTTCGGCTATGGTAGCAGGCCTGCAGGTGGTAGAGGTTAAATCGAAACCAAATGGCTCAATAGATGTAGAAGATCTCAAACCTCTGCTCGATGATACTGTGGCAGGTATTATGATGACCAATCCTAATACCCTCGGTATGTTTGAAACAGAAATCATGGAGATCGCAAAACTCGTACATGAAGCCGGCGGTCTATTATACTATGATGGTGCTAACCTGAATCCTCTTTTAGGTAAGGTACGGCCCGGTGATATGGGATTTGATATCATGCATATCAATCTCCATAAGACCTTCTCCACTCCTCACGGTGGTGGCGGTCCCGGTTCGGGTCCGGTAGGTGTAGTGGAGAAACTCGCCAAATTCCTCCCCAACCCCCGCGTTAAGAAGAATAGTGACGGCTCATTTACAATCACCACTGATGAAGATAGTCTTGGAAGTATCTCAACATTCCTCGGCAACTTCGGTGTAATGATGAAAGCATACGCCTATATACTGACTTTAGGTAAAGAGAACCTCAAGAATGTAGGACCTATGGCAACCTTGAATGCAAACTATATCAAGGAGAGCCTTAAGGATGATTATCTGTTGCCGATCGAGGGTGTTTGCAAACACGAGTTTGTATTTGACGGTCTGAAGGATAAATCTACAGGAGTGACTACTCTGAATGTTGCGAAGCGCCTGCTGGATTACGGATTCCATGCACCGACCATCTATTTCCCGCTTCTGTTTCATGAGAGCATGATGATAGAGCCTACCGAGACTGAGGCCCTGGAGACTCTTGATGAATTTATCGAAGTGATGCACAAAGTGGCTGCTGAAGCAAAGGAGAATCCTGATCTGGTAAAAGATGCTCCCGTAACTACCCTTGTACGTAAACTTGACGAAACCGGCGCCGCTAAGAATCCGATTCTTACCTATCGCCATCTTGTATCTGAAGACAACAAGTAATTGAGATTTTACAAATGTCCCTTTATGAGTAAAAATCTGCTCATAAAGGGATATTTTGCAATTAAGAATTAATGAAAATGGAAAAAGCAGATATAATTATAATTGGAGCAGGCCCCGGTGGATATGAGACTGCGCTCGCTGCCGCCAAATCAGGCAAAAGCGTAATACTCTTTAACGGAGATCGTCTCGGTGGAACCTGCCTTAACGAAGGGTGCATACCGACCAAGTGTCTGTGTAAAAATGCAGAGGTGGTTTCGACACTGCGCAATGGTGAGGAGTTTGGTATCGACGACTTTACATTTACTCTTGATTATAATAAAGTTGTAGAACGTAAAGATCAGGTTGTCAGCCAACTGCGAGAGGGTATAGCCATGATGCTGAAGAGTGCGAAAGTCAAGGTAGTCGAGGGTTTTGCTTCTTTTATCGATGCAAATACCGTAGAGTGCAATTCTGAGCAATATAGTGCTGACAATATTATTATTGCTACCGGAAGTAATTCGCGTTCGCTCCCCATCGAAGGGCATGATCTCGAATGCGTAAAAGACAGCACGGATCTGCTCAATATAGACTATATACCTGAATCACTTACCATTATAGGCGGTGGTGTGATAGGCATGGAGTTTGCAAGTGTATTTGCTTCATTTGGTTCGAAGGTTACCGTAATAGAATTTATGAAGCAGATATTACCCCCATTTGACAGTGATATCGCCAAGCGGTTGAAGCAATCTCTCACCAAGCGGGGTATAAAAATCATCACATCTGCGGCTGCTAAGAAGATCGAGCAGAACAATGATTACGAAATTGTAGTTACCTACGAGTGCAAGGGTAAGGAAGAGACAGTAGTGTCATCCGATCTACTGATGGCTGTAGGACGCGCCCCCAGAGTAGCGGGCCTTAATCTTGAGGCAGCGGGAGTTGAATATAGTGTAAAAGGTATACCGGTAAATGATGATATGCAGACCAATGTACCGCATATTTATGCTATAGGCGATGTCAACGCCCGTATGATGCTTGCTCATGTCGCCACTTTCCAAGGCTTCAGAGCTCTGAATGCAATTGCAGGAATTAAGGATGAAATCCGTTTTGATATAGTACCCTCAGCGGTTTTTACAGTGCCGGAATGCGGTATGGTAGGAAAAACCGAAGAGCAATGCAAGGCCGATGGTATCGAGATATGCGTAGGTCAAAGTTTCTTCAGAGCCAATGGTAAAGCGTTGACAATGGGGGAGAGCGAAGGACTGTGTAAACTTATTTTCGCCAAAGAGAACGGCCTGCTTATCGGAGCGCATATAATGGGTGTCGAGGCAGCAGACCTTGCGCAACAATGTGCGGATCTTATGAATGCCGGTGCTACGCGCCACTCAATGGAACAGATTATATTTTCACATCCTTCTGTAAGCGAAGTTATCATGGGCGCCTTGCATGCCGTAAAGTAACTTTGTAAAGTGTGTACAAAAAAAGAACGACTCTGTATTCCAGGCAGAGTCGTTTTTTTATATTGCTAAAGTTGTAGGATTCTTAAGTCAGATACATTTTAAGAATCGCAATCTTATTGTATAAGATTAGGATTAGAAGGGGAGATCATCGCCTTCATCTTTAAAGCCGGCAGCGGCAGATGCGAAGGGGTCAGCAGGAGCAGCAGGAGCAGCGGCAAAAGGATTAGCGGCAGGAGCGGCAGGAGCGGCAGGAGTAACCCCCTGAGTATAATTAGGCTGAGGATCCTGTGCCTCACGGCAAGCATAGATTCTGAGGTCAGTATACCAACGGCCGTTAAACTCACGGCTCTCTGCGTCTACACTTACTGTGTAAGTATTGCCGGGGGTCATGTGTATATTGTCTATGGCATTATTGAATGCGTCAACCTTGACTTTTTTGGGATATTGGCCGAAAGTCTCAAGAACCCAACCTTTTTTTCTCCATTGATTACCTCTTTGTGAAGTACCACCCTCTTCCGGAAGTTCGAGGATTAATTTGCCAGTAAATTCCATTATTAAATTTTATAATTTTTAAGTTTTCAAGATTCAAAAAAATTGAAGTTTCAGAGACTTCAATATCCACCATTTCCGGACTCATACCATCCGGTGGGAGATCGATACGTTTTGCGAAGATACAACTTTTTTCTTAATTTTGCATTATCTAAAACGATAAAAATAAAACTTGAATGGAAGAATCCGCAACAGAAAATATTGTGACCCCAATCAATATTGAGAAAGATATTGAGATAATTAAAACTCAATTTCCGGCACTGAGTGAAGAGCAATTAGGTCAGTATAAGGAAATGCTTCGTCTCTATCCCGAATGGAATGAGAAGATCAATGTAATTTCGCGCAAGGATATCAATAATCTATGCGTAAATCATATATTACACTCACTGGCTATAGCCAAATTCATACATTTCGCTCCGGGTAGTAGAGTGCTTGATATAGGTACCGGAGGTGGATTCCCCGGCATACCCTTGGCGGTAATGTTTCCGGAAGTGCATTTTCACCTTATCGACCGCATAGGCAAGAAACTGAAAGTTGCGGCAGATGTGGCCGAAAAAATAGGTCTTAAAAATGTGACTATTCAGCATGGAGATATAGGGGAATGCAAAGAAAAGTTTGACTTTGTAGTAAGCCGTGCAGTGATGCCGCAGCCGGATCTCCTTAAACTTGTACGTAAAAATATTTCGCAAGAGGGCAAAAACGCCATACCAAACGGACTGATAACCCTGAAAGGGGGAGAATTAACCCACGAATTGCAGACGCTAAAGAAAAAGACCGAGATAATGGATATTGATACAGTATTTCATTATCCGTTTTTCGATACAAAAAAAGTTGTGTATACTATACCTTAAACCACCATCTGTATTCTCCCATTTCTAAAAGAACCCGATCAAGCAGAATATTGTTATAAAGTTATGAGAATAGTAAAATTTGAGTTTTCCCTATTTGGGATAAATACATACGTAGTAGTGGATACTGCTACGCGAGACTGTGCAATTATCGATCCAGGTATGATAAATGAAGAAGAGCGCAGTGCAATGGCAAATTTTATTGCTAACAATAATCTGCATGTAGTACATCTGATTAATACACATCTTCACATAGACCATGCTATCGGTAATAATTGGGTTCGTGATAAGTATAATGTAGATCTAATGGCTAATATGGCCGATGAGCCGCTTGGAGAGCGTATCAAAGAGCAGGCCACTATGTTTGGCATTCCGGCCGAAGTTAAAGGACTCAAGATAGATACCTATCTGCAGCCGGGAGATAAGATAAAGATAGGAGAGGGTAGTCTTGATGTAATTCACGTTCCCGGTCATTCCCCCGGAAGCATAGCCCTATATGATGCAACCGATGGATTTCTTATATCAGGTGATGCGCTGTTTGCAGGCTCAATAGGGCGCACAGACCTGCCGGGAGGTAGTTCGTCTCAATTGCTGCAAAGCATACGCGAGAAACTCTTTGTATTGCCCGAGGAGACCATCGTATACCCGGGTCACGGAAGTCCAACCACGATAGGTCGGGAAATCCGCTCAAACCCCTTCTTTAAATAATCACAACTGAAGATTATGTTATTGACAATACTTTAAATAATCACAAACCCCCTTCTTTACCGGATATAAAACTTCTTTAAATAATTAAAATTAGCGGAGACTCGATAAAACGGTTCTCCGCTAAAAGTATAGGAAAATACATAAAAAAAGCAGAGTAGGGGTAGAAAAGAGAAACGTGCAAAGTTGAGTGAGTCGTAAATGTTTGTAATCCTTGGGGGTCAGTTAGTTACGTACAATATATTCAAGCGTGCGTTACTAAACTCCATTTTCTTCGGCAATCTCTCAATAACTGAGGTCGGTTTCTGCATAAAGACACAGTATCTATGCGCGGATCGATCGTCGTTTTTTGTCTCGGCAGACTCTGAAATTTTATCATCTTTTGAATTTTTTTAGGAGCCAACTCTTTTCGGGGAAAGCGGTAACGGAAAAATTGCCGCCCTCGTTATGGAGTGCGGTATAAGGCAGATGGGAGGAAAATACGACGGCCATTCCGCTGACATACGACTTGATTGAACGGCGCATTGCCCCGGTTATTTTTCGTCCATCGTTAAATTGTTTGGGTGTTAGTTTGTTATCAGAAAAAAAGTTTATATATTTGCAGTCCCATTGGAGGTCGCTGTGGGTTACTTCGGTAAGGCGACAACCTGCCCGCCTCGCGGGCTTTAAGATATACAGAAGGACTGCTGATGTGAACCGCTGTGGATCTCCATAAACCACTCGACGTTTTCAGCGGTCTTTTTTTGTTCTATTATTCAATAAGAAGCGTACATCGTGTCGGAGTGCTTCGGTATTGGAGGTTGTAGCGGTCGCCGTCCTGCATAATGTCGTGCCACTTGACGGCCATTTGCGAGGTGTGGAGAGCGTGATTATATTCCGCGAAAAGATAATTGGTGTTATACTTGGAATCAATCGCCTCCACGTCCTTACGGAATGTCTCGAAAGGCTTGACATTTCCGTCCGCGTCGGTCAGCGCAAGGCCAACCTCGGAGAGTGAATGGTAAGTCTTGAATCCGGAGAAAACAAAAGCGTTGTTCTGCAGAGCCGCCGTCAGTTCCGGCGGGGTCTCGGTCTTAATGGCCGTGTCGATTGCTCCGTTGAGAGTGTTGAACGTCTCCTCTATGAGAGGACGCACAGCAGGGTCGGCAAGCATCTCTGCCGAGAAACCACCCTTGGCAAATACCTCGCGCACGGCTCGGTCGAACACCTCACGGTCAAAAGGAATGGTGGCGACATTACCACCTGCGAGCGTCAGCAGATCCGGCTCGTACAGCGAGGAGACGGCACGGTTAAAAAGGCGATAGTGGTCTGCCTTTGCTTTTCGTTTGTCTTGGGGCTTGGCCTCCTTGTTTTCGGAATCCTCACCCCCTACTCGAAAAAACCGCCCGCGGACTGCTGCTTAACACCGATAATGTCAATTTTATATTTCGCCTTGAAATATTCCGGATCAATATCGAAATACTGCAGGAGTATACGTTCAAGTTCGGGTCAGGTACAAAAATCCGTTATTCAAAGGGGTTCGAGATATCCCTTTCTCCATTTAACGATTCGCCTAAACACTGCCTAATATTTTAATACTTGACCAGACTTTTGGGGTCAAATACAAAAGTACGTTAAAAAGAGAGTCATATCCATCTTAAAAGGAAACTACCGGATGGCAAATGGCGTAGACTATAAAGTCTGTAATGGGATTTTATGATTGGAACTTTTGGATTTTGGGGGC
>CAMWNR010000079.1 GCA_947175665.1 uncultured Porphyromonadaceae bacterium | reverse complement strand
CACTAATCCCCGGGGTCACCCCCGGCTTTCCGTTAGAAAATATGCTGCTCTGTGTTGCCCGGACTTTCCTCTTCATGCTCCCGGCATGAAGCGACCATCCGCCTTTCTCACCATAATTTCTTATTTAGCGGCCGACTCTTCGGCTGCATTCTCTTCTAATTTTTTCACATCGGCTGCCACCTTTGCTTCCCTGCCGGCCGAAGTCAGACCATTTGCAGCATAGACAACCAGCATTATACCGGTGACCAATCCGGCAAAAGATGCCACTTTGTCAGCGCCAAGAAATACTATGACGCAACCGGCGATAATAGTCAATACCGGCACTATAAACCACCCGAGTATAGGCCTTATGGGTCTTGAAGCGAGATAAATCGCTATAATCTGGATAAGACCGGCCAAGATCAATATGGCTCCCAAGGTGTAGATTATGGCCTTAACGAAAAATGCCGGATCTACAAGCATCCAGATACCGATAGCCAATCCGGCTATCGAAGCCACCAGCGAACTCCACTTCAGTGTCTCTACATATCCGGCTTTATCGGTAGTGCGCTTTTTTCTCGTCAATTCCAGAATCAGGAGTATAAGACTCGGTAAGGCGATAAGAGCACCGATAACCAGCACAACAGTATTGTAAAGTGCCTCCTTCTCATGAAATATCAGCAGCAGTATACCTATTACGAGTGCCGATATGTAGGTGACGATATAATCTCTTCCTTTCATAATTTCACAATTTTAATAATTATTTATTTATATAAAAAATGTGAAAGGTGAAAGGTTCAACCGTATTACTTTTTTCCCTGTAAATATGCGCAGATTACATCTACAATCTGCTCTGCGGAGAGCCGTGAGGCATCGAGCGAAAGGTGGTAATTATCACAATGTCCCCAGCGACGACCGGTAAAGTAATTATAGAAGTTTTCGCGATTGGAGTCAAGTTTGCGCGCCTGCTCGATACCTTGCTCAACAGTTGTGGCATCACCGCGGTCTACAATTGCGCGTGCGCGATGCTCGATAGGTGCATGAAGAAAAATACTGAGTAAATCAGGATAATCGCGCAATATATAGTCGGCCGACCTGCCTACAAATACTCCGCCGTTCTCCTCAGCGAGATCGCGTATTACCATACCCTGAGCCTCATAAATCTTCTCACCGCTCATCGACGATGAGGTGTACACCTCAGGCACACCGAATGAGTGAGCGAAGAGAGCACGCAGAGCCGAGGGGCGCTTCTCATCATACTTAGCGAAAATATCGGGTGAAAACCCATATCTTTCGGCAGATTTAGAGAGAATCTCCTTATCATAATAAGGTAGTTGGAAACGCTCGGCCAGCATTTTGCCGATTTTACGGCCTCCGCTTCCAAACTGTCTGCCTACTACAATGACCATATTTTGGGGTTTTGATGAAGACATTCTTATGAATTTTTCACAAAATTAAAAAAAATTAGGTATGCTCGAAAATTTTTTGCTATTTTTGCGCTGTATTAGGTCTCTATACCCTTAAAATAAGCCGCGGGCGCGTTGGTCGCATCATGATCGGCGGTGATTTGAGGGGTAAAGGGTCAATATTTTATAATTATGAGTGAAAAAGAAGCAAATTTGTCTGAGATGGATAAGGGAATGGCTATATATGAATATATAGTCAATAATGTCGAAACCTGTCGTGACCGACTTGACTCTCTGATACTCGAACTTAAGCAGAATGACCATACGGGGCAATTTCTGGCGAGTTCGGCTCGTTTTCTTGCTGCCGTAGATAAAGAAGCCTTCGGTGAATACATCCCTATCCTGATCGAAGCCGCAATCGAGCGTGATAGAGAGCGCAGATATATCGGCGAACTACTCAAGGCTATCTGGGGACCCGATTACCGTGAGTGTGCCGATGAGTTGCGTGAGAGTGATGATGTATTCCGCCGACTTTATAAGCGAGTATATCCTACCGGCGTGTTTGGCTAAATCTCAAGATTTATCCAACTATCCTATATAGCAGTATAATACAGAGATGAATAAAATTACAAGAGTATTAGTATTGATGCTTGTCGCCACCTTGACCTGCGCTGGCGCGGAGGCCAAAAAGAGGGTGGTAAGGCCCACTACTCCGCGGGCAATCGCAACCGAGGTGAAGCGTCAGCACTCAGACACCCAAGATAATAATAAATCACAAACCGAAGATACCAACATTATGAATGACTCTACTTCTACCCTCCCGAAGGAGAGCAAAGACGCGATTGTAGAAATAAATACTACTCTCGGTCCGATCAAAATCCTGCTGTATGGCGATACTCCTTTGCACCAGGCGAATTTTCTGAAACTTGCCAAGGATGGATTTTATGACGGTGTGCTGTTTCATCGTGTAATCAAAGATTTCATGGTTCAGACAGGCGATCCGAACTCAAAAGATGCGGTAGCCGGACAGCAACTCGGAACGGGTGATCCGGGATATACAATCCCTGCAGAGATTGATTACCCCCGCCACTACCATAAGTATGGCGCTTTGGCCGCTGCCCGCACCGGTGATCAGGTTAATCCGGAGCGCCGCAGTTCGGGTTCGCAGTTCTATATCGTCACCGGACAGAAGTATGATGAGCGCACTATGCGTCATTTAGAGGAGCGGCTGGCAAATGATGTCAAGCAACAGGCTTGGATGAAACTGATGAAGGAGAATGCTGCAAAAATAACCGAACTGCGTAAGGCCGGTGATGCAGTCGCTCTCGAGGCATTCCGCCAGCAACTTATCGAGCAACTCGAAGCCACTACCGAGATACCATCACTCCCCGAAAATCTGAAAAAGGATTATATTGAAAAAGGTGGTACTCCGCATCTCGATAACCAATATACGGTATTCGGTGAAGTACTCGAAGGTATGGATACGGTAGAAAAAATCCAAAACGTAGAGACCGGAGCATCAGATCGTCCGAAAGAAGATGTAAAGATTATCTCAATGCACGTAGTGTCTGAATAAAGAGTGGCCTTACCACGGGTATCAATCTGCCTTGGATGAGGTATCCATTTCCCCGGAGGGGGTATCAATATACCTTACAAGGATCTTAATATAAAAGCATTATCTCCAAGATATAAAGATTAAAGATATGACTGAGTTTGAAAACAGCAATATTGCTGCAGAAGAAACAGTAGATGTGACTGAAGAAACAGTTGCCAAGAAAGTACACGATATGAGCAAAGAAGAAATGGTAGCCGAATTGCGCAATATCGTAACCGAAAAGCGTATGAACGCTCACAAAGAAGTAGCGGCCCTCAAGCAGGCTCTCTTCGCAATACGCCAGCGTGAAATCAATGACGAACTTGATAAATTTGTAGAAGAGGGTAATGACCCCACTGCATTCTCGGCATCGGTAGATGCTCTGGAGTCGGAGAGTAAAGACCTCATCGCCAAATTTAAGGAGATGCGTACCAAATATCTTGAAGAGGAGCAGTTGCGCCTTGAAAAGAATCTTGCGCGCAAGCGTGAGATCTTAGCGGAAATGCAGGCTATAGTAGAAGATGCCGATAATGTAAATATGAATTTCCCTAAATTTCAGGAACTGCAGCAAGCGTTTAAAGATGGCAAGGATGTGACTCCATCGGCCGAAGCGGAAATTTGGCGTAATTATCAGAATACTGTCGAGCAGTATTACGATACTCTGAAGATTAATAAAGAATTGCGTGATCTTGATTTTAAGAAGAATCTTGAACTCAAGCAGCGCCTTATAGAGCAGGCAGTAGCGCTTGCGGCAGAGGAAAATATTATTGAAGCATCGGCAAGTCTGCGTCGGCTGCATGATGAGTGGCGCGAAATCGGTCCGGTGATGAAGGATCTGCGTGACTCTATATGGGAAGAATTTAAGGCCGCCTCAGCGGTAATCAATAAGAAACATCAGGAGTATTTTGATGCGATAAAAGAGCGTGAACTGAAAAACGAAGAGGCAAAAACAGCCCTCTGCGAGCAGATTGAGGCTATAGATTACTCAGCGTTTACACGCTATTCGGAGTGGGATGAGGCCTCTGAAAAAATACGCGGCTTGCAGGCTGAGTGGAAAAATCTCGGGTTTGCATCACGCAAGAAAAATGCTGAATTATATGCAAGATTCCGCAAAGTTTGTGATGAATTTTTCAAGGCAAAATCAGAATTCAACGCTGAGCGTCGCGAAGAATTACAAGTCAATCTCCAGAAGAAACTCGATCTGATTGCCAAGGCTGAAGAGATAGCCGCCAATCCGGAAATGCGCCATAGCATTGATGCGGTACTCAAACTGCAGGCTGAGTGGAAGAGTATAGGTGCGGTGCCCCGTAAGCAGCGCGATTCTATCTGGGAAAAATTCACTTCGGTGTGTACATCGGTGTTTGAGGCCAACAGAGCGCGTCAGTCAGAACGTCTTGCCGAGCAGAATGCAAACCTTGAGGCTAAGCGCGCCATAATCGAGAAACTGAAGAGTGTTCCTCTCGAGGGTGAGGTTAAGGATACCCTGCGCATAGTAAGGGAATTGCAGAAAGAATGGCAGGGCGTAGGTCATGTGCCTATGAAAAAGAAAGATAAGATTCAGGCTGAATATCGTGAGATCTGTGATGCTATTTACGGTAGCATCTCAGAGCGCAGAGATGCTGAAAGACGTCAGAATTTCGAGGGTCAACTTACTGAACTCAAAGGTGACGGCAAGAAGATGAGAAGCGAACGTGACAGACTGAAACGTGTGCTTGAACAGAAACAATCAGATCTGGCGACATATAAGAATAATCTCGGCTTCTTTAATGTAAAATCTTCGGCCGGCAATTCAATGGTAAAAGAGATGGAGAAGAAGATGGCACGCATAGAGGCTGATATTCGCGAAATCAAGGAAAAGATTAAAATGCTTGCCGACTGATATTAACCGGCAAAATTATAAAATTATGCCCGCAACAATAAGAAAGATTCTTATAGTTGCGGGCATAATATTTTATTAGGTCGTAATTATTTTATTTAGTCGTAATATTTTGTAATATTTTATTTAGTAATGCGTCTTGATTTCAAGGCATTTCAGCCGGCACTCGCATAAATACTTTGGTTCACTACTTGGCGAGTTTTGGGGCTAAGAAGTAGAATCCGAATGATACACCGAAGTTCCAGTTCTTACGCGGACTGCTCAGATAATTGCCATATATTGAGAGTGAGGCGAAAGAGAAGTTGTAAACTGCTGCTATCTCTCCGATAAATGCCGGTTTATTAAACCATCCTTTATACACGCCCGCGCCATTGCTATCCGCCTCAATATTCCGAATCGGTAAATAGCCGTAAAAATCACCCCTGAACTGTAGTTTCTCAAATGGATTCCAGATAGGCATAAAGCCAATGGCCGTAAAGTTATTGCTACGGAAGCGGGGATTGAAGGTATTGCCTAATGAGGGTGTAGGCGCGAATGCGGTGGCTGTGATTAATTCGGCAGTGTAACTCTGATATAGAGGACCTAAGGTTATCAGAACCTGCGCGAAACCCCCTATTTTGAAATTTCTATGGATATTAAAATATTCCCTCCACTTTAATTCAGCCGAAGCGCGATAGTGTGTGCCGAATTTTATCATCCCTTCTTTCTTACCATTTGGTAAAAAATCAGAGTTAATATTCATACCTCTTAACTCGAGATTCAGTTCACGTCCGCTCATGGGGTAAATCTGGTTGCTCAAGGTGTTATATTCCCACCCTAATTGCAGTGCGGCAATGCGGTATTTGCTTAAATCACGATTGTCAGAACTGAAATCAATGTCAGATACCGGATAATACTTATCGTCTTTCCACCCATACGATAATTGGGCTTTTGCTATCGATTTTCTACCCGTAGCGAGGCAATAGTGAAGCCGGAAGAACTTCTCGGTCTCAGTGATAAATGTAGGTGTATTTTCCTGAAAAAACATCAGTTGCGAATTGTACAACTTCATACGGCTGGCTACCGCCTCAATTTTCATATAGGCCGGCAGACGGCTGTGAATTGTGAATTTGCCTGACAATTGACCTGCATAATAACTCTGGCCTACCCATCCGCTCAGGTCTACATCAAGAGAGTTGAAACTCAAAGTGTGATAACCTAAGTTGAGATAGAGCATACTCTGGGTATTGGTGGTTAGCCATCCTCCTACTCCAATATTCCACGGGCTTTTTATATCCGGAGAGAGTACTAAAGTGTTATTCTTGCGCAAGAGTGGAGATGCCGGATCGACTGCACCGAATTCTATCGCCGGCATAAGATTACTTAATTTACCACCGCTTACGGCACGATAATAGGCATCGTAGGTCTGATCCATTCCAAACGGGCGATCGGCAAAACCTCGGTTAAAAAGAAATTGCAGAAATTTGCGTTGCCCCGGTGTGCCGGCTGTTACAGCCACGGAATCAAACATAATCTGAGGAGTGTGAGCCGCAAAATCAGACCTCTTCCTCTCAACCTCCTGTAGCGGTCGGCGCTGAGGGATCCTCTTCTTGATCGAGTCAACCATAGCCAGACCGGTGCGATAACCGATATCATATATTACGTCGGCCTGAGTGAAGTCGAGTACTCCAAACTCAAGCACCGGACATTGTATCTTGATGCCGTTTTCAGATGGTACGTTATAATCATTGTTCTGGATTATCATATCCTCTAATTGCGACATAAGATTGCCGCTCTCCGGTTTGCCGTCGGGGCCTGATACCGAGACTCCGATTATGAAGTCAGGATCGAAATCTTCCTGCATTACATCAACCGGGAAATTATCGTAAATACCCCCGTCATACATCAGCAACCCATCAATCTTGATAGGGCGGAATACTAACGGAAAACTCATAGATGCCCTTACAGCATCCGGGAGCGAACCCCCGCGCATTACCACTTTATGTTTGTGGTATACATCACTGGTGACGCATCTGAAAGGCACCATCAGATTATCGAAATTCTCATTACATTGCGCAGTAAAACGCGAAAATATATTGATAAATTCGATATTCATAGGTAGCGGATTGATAAGCGAGGAGGGGATAATCTGATCCACTATATTATTATGTACGCTATCTTTAAGGCTGATATTGATTTGAGCCCACGCCGGAGTAGGTGTGGGGCGGGAAAAGTAGTAAGTTTTGGCCGGATCCAAAGTGCCGGTGGCGCAGTTCAGAAATATTTTGGATTTAAATAATTGCATCATCTGAGCCGGAGAGTAGCCGCAGGCGTAAAGGCTACCGACTATTGATCCCATTGAAGTACCGGTAACACAATCAATCGGTATATCATTATCCTCTAAAGCCTTGATTACACCAACGTGGGCGATACCCTTGGCACCACCTCCACTC
Source organism: uncultured Porphyromonadaceae bacterium (assembly GCA_947175665.1). Classification (GTDB taxonomy): domain Bacteria; phylum Bacteroidota; class Bacteroidia; order Bacteroidales; family Muribaculaceae; genus Lepagella. The sequence goes on along the minus strand of CAMWNR010000079.1, from coordinate 2,429 downwards.
AAGACCAGACCCACCTTAAAATTTCGGGCAGTGTCAATTCCTCCGCCGGTAAGTACGTTTTCTTCGTAGCGGGGGAGAGTGTCGGCTGAAACATTATCAGAAGAGAGAGTATCGACAGCGGTTGCTTTTATCTCAACGCCAAGAGTTGTAAGAACGCAGAGTAGGGTAAGTAAATGCCTGCGGTATGCACCGCGGGAAATAGATATCAAATTCATAGTGGGTAAAGCCTTAATAATTATAATTTATTAACATTATTAGGCTTTGTTTTGTTTCGATAGGCGGGGTATATATAGGGGGGATCTTGATTAATCTTGATTTATGCTGATTAATCTTGAGTTGGGTTGATTTTTAGGGTTGTTGATTTTCGGGATCTTGGTCGGGGGAGATTAGGTCCGGAGGTAGTTGGCGGGTAGTTTTCGCCCCCATATTTCTCAATTTTTCTGTCCGGGTGAGAATAGAGTTGTATCCTCCGGTGAGGTGGCGGTAACATTTATCGTAGGCTTTGGCTGAATTCTGAATACTTTTATCAATCAGCATGAAATCAGTCATAAAAGCAGCGATCTTATCGTATAGTTTGCCCCCTTGTTCGGCTATTTTTTCGGCATTCTGATTCTGGTTTTCTATGCGCCATATTTGTGTAATAATCTGTATTACTGAGAGTAAATGAGTGGGTGAGACTATCACAATATTACGTTTTGCAGCGTAGTCGCTTATAGTGGCATCTGCGCGCAGAGCCGCAAGGTATGCTGCATCGTTTGGCATAAACATGATGGTGTGTTCGAGGGCACCCGGTATATTTTTGTGATATTGTTTGTTAGCGAGTTCGTCTACATGTTTGCGGGCGGAGAGAGCGTGATTTTTCATCTCAGCCTCGTAAACATCATTATTTTCGGCCTCTACGGCTTTGAGATAAGATGTAAGTGAAGTTTTAGAATCGATAACCACCAGGTGATTACCCGGCAAATATAATATCACATCCGGACGTTGAGATTTACCATCCTCGTCACGCAGCGCGATTCCATTAATTACAGAAGTCTGGGTAGAATAATGGGTGCCTTTAATCAATCCGCCATTTTCAAGAATCTGTTCTAAAACAATCTCACCCCATTTGCCCTGTGCAGCATTATTACCACGCAGTGCATTGGTGAGTCGGCGTGTTTCGCGTGATACCTCTACGTTTGCTTTAGATAAGGACTCAATTTTTGCGGAAAGGGCTTCACGCGCTGCATTTTCGTTGACATAACTATCCATAACGGCTTTACGGAAATCTGAAATGTTCTCACGCAGCGGGGATAGTATGTTATCTATGTCATGGCGATTGATGCGCGAAAGTTTGTCGGTCTGTCGGTCGAGTACCTCATTTGCAAGGTTTGAGAATTGCATGGCAGATCTCTGTTGTAGTTCTTCAGCCTGACGATCAAGGCGCTGCCGCAATATGTCTATCTGGCGCTCATACTGCCGGCGTGTTTCTTCAAGTAATTGTGCTGTAGAAGATTCGTAAGCCTGCATGCGGAGGTTGAGATGTTTCTCGGCAAGTGCCATAGCCGCTTGTGACTCTGCATTACCAGTATTTTTGAATCTTAAAAGCAGAAAAATCAGGAGAGCGATTATTACAAAAGAGAAAACAAGTAAAATCAATAATAAAGTATCCATTCTTATAATTAGGAGTCCAATCTATAATGTTATTGTGAGTATCGGGATTATTGGAAACAACAAGACACTGAGGATTTATGCTTAAGTAATATAAGTATTAAGAAGAGAATACTCATGTAAGGGTAATTGAAACCCCCTCGGCCTTACGCATTTTACCGATGAGAGATTCGGCATAATCCTCGCGCATCCTGACATGCAGGGTGCACAGATTGTCAAAGTTGCTCTGTAAAAGTTCTATACCCTCTTCTTCCTTGATAGTGCGCATAACCTGGTCAAGAGCGATATAAGAGACTTCGACAATAGCATCAATCTTTTTGTAGACAATAGTTTTGCCGGCATCTTCAAGAGCGAGGGCCGCAGCCTCTCGATATGCGGAGATAAGACCTGAAGTGCCGAGTTTTATTCCCCCGAAATACCTGACTACCATAACCAGTACATCCGTAACCCCGAAACTGCGTATCTGACCCAGAATCGGTTTGCCTGCGGTGCCTGACGGTTCGCCGTTGTCGTTCAACTGATACTCGGTCATATCAGGTCCCAGCATGTAAGCCCAGCAGAGATGTCTTGCATCATGATATAGATTCTGGTAATCCTTAATAATCGCCTTAGCCTCATCAGCGTTATTAATATGAACAGCGAAGGCAAGAAACCTACTCATTTTTTCGGTGTACTTACCCTCGCCGTTATGATCTATGTGGTAATATATATCCATCGTCCCTATTATAGTAATCTATAATTAAGTAATGAAAATTAAACGATATTATTGCAAGTAGTGA
>CAMWNR010000078.1 GCA_947175665.1 uncultured Porphyromonadaceae bacterium | reverse complement strand
TGAGATTCCCCGCTACCCCTCAACAGATTAAAGAGTGGATTAAATAGAAAAATATTAAATATTACTCCTTAGAATAAGGACAGACCATAGCAATGCACTACGGTCTGTCCTTATTTTTGTTGTATAATTTAATATACTACAGCAATAATAAAGAATCCAGATGCTGAAGCAAAGGGATAAAAATAGGATCTGATTGAATTATAATAAAGCAAACGGAATTTTGCAAGTAAATATTCCGTCAGTCTTAAAATCAGGCGGGTTAAGATCCGACCGGTGGTCTAGACTTTTAAGGTAAATGTGTCGAGATATTCTGTTCCCGGCAATTCACCTGTATTATTATCATAACCCTGTATCTCATACCCAGTGAGTTTGCCGTGATCAGTTAATGTAAGAGTTAAGTATACCAGTGAATGCTTATCACACGCGCCATTTTTATGCTCGATAATTAAATTCCTGATAAGGTATCGTTTCTTATTCATTACTTATTATTCCAGAATTGCCAAGCCAGGTCGGCCTGATTATACAGCATTTTCAATCCGTTGGATACCTTTGCACCTCTCTCGGCCGACAGGCGCATAAATTCGGTAAATTCCGGATTATACACCAGATCAAAACAGAGGAATTTATCGTTAATGTACTGATAGGGGATTGCCGGTGAGGCATCTATATTAGGATACATCCCTAAAGGAGTGCAATTAATGATGAGATGATGTGTTTGCATCACATCTTTACTTATCCGGTCGTAAGTGATAACATCGTCACCCGGAGTGCGTGAAACCTTAGTAACCTCTAAACCCAATTCCTTTAGTGCATAAATCACAGCCAGAGATGCTCCACCTTGCCCTAATACCAACGCTCTCGACATATCCGTTGTCAACAGCGGCAGAAGAGCCTCCATAAAACCGGTAGCATCCGTATTATGCCCGGTAAGGATATTACGCTCTCCATCTCTCACGATCTTTACACAGTTAACTGCTCCGATTGCCGATGCCTGAGGTGATAAATAATCAAGATAGGGGAGAATCTCCTTTTTAAAGGGGATCGTAACATTAAGCCCCTCCAAGTCCGGCAGACTATCAATAAGATTTGAGACCCCCTCGATCGAGGGGATCTCAAATAGTTGATAACGGGCATCTATACCCTCACTTTTAAACTTTGAATTGAAATATTCGGCAGAAAATGAATGGCCTAATTTCTTACCGATTAATCCATACTCTTTCATCTTCGGCTTACCAAATAATTACTCTTTCCGCTTCGGGACGATACATCGCGTCACCTTCGCTGATACCGAATGCTTCGAAGAAAGGTGCAATATTACGCAGAGATACGTTAACACGATTTCTACCGAGCGAGTGAGTATCTGATTTTGTAAGACGTGCTATCTCCTCATCTCTGATATTGGTAGCCCAAAGCGCGCCGTAGGCGAGATAAAATCTCTGTTCAGGTGTGAGTCCGTCAATTATTTCACCTTCACCATTAAGAGAGTTTTTATATGCTGTCATAGCCACACGCAGACCGCCCTGGTCTGCGATATTTTCGCCAAGGGTAAATCTGCCGTTGGCATGTACTCCCGGGAGTACCTCGACTGCATCAAACTGAGCAGCGAGTTGATCGGCCAATGCTTTAAATTTATCCGCATCTTCGGGTTGCCACCAATCTTTAAGGTTACCATCCTTGTCGTATTGACGTCCGGAATCATCAAAACCATGAGTCATTTCGTGTCCAATCACTACACCTATGGCACCGTAGTTTAACGCATCATCAGCATCTTTGTCAAAATATGGAGCCTGCAGGATAGCGGCGGGGAAACAGATCTCGTTGGTAGTAGGCATATAATAAGCATTGACAGTCTGAGGAGTCATGAGCCACTCTTCCTGATCTACCGGCTCACCAACCTTTTTGTAATTATCCTGCTTGTACCACTTTGAAGCCTCATAACAATTTTCCATATAACTCTTGGCAGGGTCTATTGTAATGCCTGAGTAATCTTTCCACTTATCGGGATAACCGATCTTCACCTTGAAAGTAGAGAGTTTTTCGTGAGCCTTCTGTTTTGTCTCATCGCTCATCCATGTAAGCGAGTCAATATGTTGTCCGAGCGCTTGCTGCAGATTAGCCACCAGTTTCTGCATCGCTTTCTTATTCTCTTCCGGGAAATATTTCTCTACGTATAGTTGGCCTACAGCCTCACCAAACATAGAGTTGGGTATAGCCATCGCTCTTTTCCATCGCGGTTCCTGCTCTTCTTTGCCTGAGAGAATCTTATCAAACATTTCAAAATCGGCATCACGGAAGTCATCGCTGAGTACACCGGTTGATTCACCGATTACCTCCATCACGAGATAATCTTTAAGTTGCTGAGGGTCGATCTCGGTAATGAGATTGTTGAAGAATTCAAGATATATCGGCGAACCCACATTGAAGCGCTCGGGAGTAGGTATGCCGAGAGCGCCAAAATAGCGATCCCAATCAAAATTTGAATATTTTGCTTTAAGTTCGTCTATGGTAAAGGGATTATTGCGAAATGCAGGAGTACGACGCTGTTCGCGTGTCATCTTATTTTTTGCTATTTCCTTCTCAAGCGCAAGTACATTGGCAGCCATACGCTTGGCATCTTTTTCCGTATAACCTGCGAGAACCGCTATCTTCTCCATATATTTGATATAGGCGTCGATAATCTTCTTATTCTCCTCGGTATCTTCAAGATAATAATCGCGGTCGCCCAGACCAAGACCGGTCTCTCCAAGGTGCATGATGTTGATTTTAGAATCGTTGTAATCCGCACCTACACCGGTTGAAAATAAAGAGGCACCCAACCCATTATGTTCCCATGCCAGCATCTCCTCAAGATTATCCTTTGATACTGACTCGGCCTTTTCTAAAAAAGGCTTAAGAGGGGCAGCACCTTCCTTATTCAGTCTTACTGAGTCCATACCCATCTCGTAAATGTCTGCCACTTTCTGCGCATTTGTACCCTTGATCTTGGACTCTGGAGAATCTTTCAGGCCTAAGATCAATTCGTTGAGTTGGGTCTTGGCATTTTCACGTAGCAGGTCAAACATGCCATAGCGGGCATACTCTGCCGTAAGCGGATGTGTTTTCATCCATCCACCTGCTGCATACTCATAAAAGTCTTCCTTAAGGTTAGCATCCGGGTTAATATTTTCGCGGATTACCCCATGTCCGTGGCCTTCGCCAAAAGCCAGAACCGGAAGTCCGAGAGATGCAGTGAGCATCATCAATTTCTTAAATTTCATATCTTGATTCATTTTTATTGTGTTTCTAAAGATAATTCTAATTTTTTAATCTCCCAAATTTTGTCTTTTAACTCATATATTGCAGCAGTGTTTTACCGACGGGTAGATAACAGGTTAAGCATATAGAGTCTAATTCGAACCGTTGGTAAGATTTTCTAATTCAGCAGAACTCAATTCCCATACAGACATCTCGTTTTCAAGATCTTTCTGTCTTTTAGCATAAAGATCCAGAGTCTCGGCATCGCAAGAACCGGCTGCAATTTTATTCTCTAATTCTGCGATTTCAGTTTCAAGAGACTCTATCCTTTTCTCGGATTCTTTAACTCTCTTTTCGGCTCGCTTTACTATTTTATCCAACTCTTTTTGCTCAGCGTATGAGAGTTGTCGAGTTTGCTTATTGCCTGTGGCTACCGCTTCCGGTTCCGATTGCTGTTTTATTGATGCTTTGAGAGTGGTTGCTTTATCGAGAGAAGGTGACTGATTATCAACTTCGGGATTTCTTTTCTCTAACTCCGAAAGTGACGCGATACGCTTACGTTGCAGGAAATCGTAAATTCCACCGAGATTCTCACGCACACGGCCACCTCCGAACTCATAAACTTTTTCAACCAAACCATCGAGGAATTCTCTATCATGGCTCACTACGATCACCGTACCCTCAAAGGATTTAATTGCATCTTTCAATATATCCTTTGTAGTCATGTCGAGATGATTGGTCGGCTCATCGAGGATCAGCAAATTTACCGGTTCAAGAAGGAGTTTCAACATGGCCAACCGTGTCTTTTCTCCACCGCTGAGAACTTTTACCTTCTTGTCGACATCACCTTCGCCAAACATAAATGCACCTAAAAGATCTCTTATTTTTAACCTTATATCTCCTACGGCTACATTATCAATTGTTTCGAATACCGACAATGATTCATCGAGCAACTGAGCCTGATTTTGAGCGAAGTATCCTATCTTTACATTATGGCCTATTTTAAGATGACCTGTATAGGGTATCTCACCCATAATACATTTTACTAATGTAGATTTACCCTCACCGTTTTTACCTACAAATGCTACTTTCTCGCCACGGCGTATAGTAAACTCTGCATGGTCAAAAACAAGGTGATAACCATAAACTTTACCTACATCTTCTAATATAAGAGGGAAGTCACCGCTGCGCGGTGCAGGGGGGAATTTAAGTCTTAAGCGTGATTTATCTACCTCATCGACTTCGATGGGTACAATCTTCTCAAGTTGTTTGATGCGACTTTGCACCTGAACCGCCTTGGTAGCCTTATATCGAAATCTTTCTATAAATTCTTCGATATCGGCTATCTGCTTCTGCTGATTTTCGTATGCCCGCATCTGCTGCTCCACGCGCTCCTTGCGTAACTCTACAAACTTGGTGTAATTAACCTTATAATCGTAAGTCTTACCGCAATTTATTTCTATAGTACGGTTAGTAACATTATCTAAAAACGCTCGGTCATGGCTCACGAGTAATACAGCATTACTTTTTGAGGCAAGAAACTGTTCGAGCCACTGTATGGATTCTATATCCAGATGATTGGTAGGCTCGTCAAGCAGAAGAAGATCAGGACGCTGTAGCAGAAGTTTAGCGAGTTCGATGCGCATACGCCAACCTCCTGAAAATTCAGAGGTCGGACGGTCGAAATCATCACGCTTGAACCCTAAACCTATCAGAGTCCGCTCCATTTCAGCCTCCATATTATCAACCCCTTCCATCGCTATGCGCTCATTCAGATATTCCATACGCTCAATGAGTGCGGCATATTCATCAGATTCATAATCGGTACGGGAAGATAGTGAATTACTCACATTCTCCAGTTCTTCAATTCTACGCAATTGTGCGGAAAATGCCTTGCGAGTCTCATTTATGAGGGTAGTGTCGTCAGAAACCTTCATCTCTTGGGGGAGATAGCCGATGGTAATATCATTGGGGTATGATATATTGCCTGAGGTAGGTGTCTGCCTACCTGCTATAATCTTTAATAAAGTCGACTTGCCGGCTCCATTTTTACCTACGAGAGCGATACGGTCGCTTTTGTTTATTACAAACGATGCGTCTTTAAATAGGGGCTTAGCCGAAAATTCTACTCCTACAGCGTTTACTGATACCATTTTTAATTTACTGTTTATTCAAATTTAGTAAAAAAAATCGGGTTACCCAAATGTCGGGATTTTATTGTTTGGAATTGTAATGAGTATGTAGGGATTTATCTTGATTTATCGGGATTTATCGGGATTTATCTTGATTTAACATGATTTAGCATGATTGAACTTGATTCGGGATGATTCATGTGGGAGGGGGAAGTATATAAAAATCCCCGCATCGAGGGCTTTCAGGCCTTTCCGATGAGGGGATATATTTCTTCTCGCTTTGCGAGTTTTGTGTTGTTTGGCTATTACATCATGCCGCCCATGCCGGGTGCACCCATCGGTGCGGCTACGGGATTTTCTTCTTTCTTGTCGGCAATCACGCATTCGGTAGTAAGGAACATACCGGCAATGCTGGCCGCATTTTCAAGAGCAACACGTGTTACCTTGGCGGGATCAACTACACCGCTTTCGAAGAAGTTTTCAAATGAATCGGTACGTGCATTATAGCCGAAGTCACCTTTTCCGTCTTTTACTTTCTGAAGAATTACCGCTCCTTCCATGCCGGCATTTTTCATAATCTGACGGAGGGGTTCTTCGATTGCACGGCGTATGATGGCAATACCGGTTTCTTCATCATCGTTGACACCTTTAAGATCATCAAGGCTGTCAAGACAACGGATGTAGGCTACACCACCACCGGGTACGATACCCTCTGCAATAGCGGCACGGGTGGCTGAGAGTGCATCATCTACACGATCCTTCTTCTCTTTCATTTCAACCTCAGATGCCGCGCCGATATAAAGCACCGCAACACCACCGGCGAGTTTAGCCTTACGCTCTTCGAGTTTGCTACGGTCATAATCAGAGGTAGTAGAGGCGATCTGAGCCTTGATCTGCGCTATGCGTGCAGCGATAGCCTCTTTGCTTCCGGCCCCATTAACTACGATAGTACGATCTTTATTAACATTAACTTTCTCAGCAGTACCGAGATCTGCTACTGTAGCCTGAGCAAGTGTCATGCCTTTGAGTTCGCTGATTACCTGACCACCGGTAAGAATAGCGATATCCTCAAGCATCTCTTTACGGCGATCACCGAATCCGGGAGCCTTAACAGCGCAGATCTTGAGTGAGCCGCGTATGCGGTTTACAACTAATGTGGCAAGAGCCTCATTATCTACATCCTCAGCGATAATAAGCAACGGTCTGCCTGATTGAGCAACCGGCTCGAGGATAGGAAGAAGATCCTTGAGATTTGAGATTTTCTTATCATAGAGCAGGATATAGGGATTATCCATCTCACACTCCATCTTCTCTGTATTAGTTACGAAATAGGGGGAGATGTAACCACGATCAAACTCCATACCTTCCACTACATCTACTGTAGTTTCAGTTCCTTTGGCCTCCTCTACGGTAATAACACCCTCTTTGGTAACTTTTTCGATCGCTTGGGCTATGAGAGATCCGATCTCCTCATCATTATTGGCAGAGATGCTTGCAATATTTTTAATTTTGTCAATATCGTCACCGACTTCGCGGCTTTGAGCCTTAATGGCCTCAACTACGCGAGAAACAGCCTTATCCATGCCGCGCTTAAGGTCCATAGGATTGGCTCCGGCAGTAACATTCTTCAAGCCTACATTTACAATAGCCTGAGCGAGAACGGTAGCGGTAGTAGTGCCATCACCGGCCTGATCACCGGTTTTTGAGGCCACTTCCTTAACCAACTGCGCTCCCATATTCTGGAACTGATCTTCAAGTTCGATTTCGCGGGCTACTGTCACACCATCTTTAGTGATATGAGGTGCACCGAATTTCTTTTCGATTATTACATTACGTCCTTTAGGACCGAGAGTAACCTTAACGGCATCAGCCAATGCATCGACACCATTTTTAAGTTCTTCACGAGCCTGAGTATTGAATTTAATTTCTTTTGCCATAATTTGAGTAATAAAAACTTTGGATTATTTTCTGATTCAGAGGGAGATTAACCTATCACGGCCAATACATCGCCCTGACGCATCATAAGATACTTAGTGCCATCGAGTTCGAGTTCTGTGCCGGCAAATTTGCCATAAAGAACTTCCTGACCTACAGCCAGAACCATCGGTTCATCTTTAGTGCCTTCGCCTACGGCTACTACTTTACCCTTCAAGGGTTTTTCTTTTGCAGTATCAGGGATGATAATGCCACCGAGAGTAACCTCTTCAGCGGGTGTGGGCTCGATGAGCACACGATCAAACAAGGGTTTAATATTCATGGTTTATTATATAATTTAAAGTTTTTCTATCGAAAATCACTAACACTAATATCACTAACAAATCTTGTGCCAATTTTATCGACAATCACTTTTTATATCCTTAGATATAACACTGTGGCGTCGCAGGTGGTTCGAGAAGAGCACTATAAACTATCAGTATTAGTACATCAGGATTGATTGGGATAATTGCGAACAATAAGTGTACGGACAGTATAATGAAATACTGTGTGTGTAAAAACTTGCTTATTGATTCAATATTTTTACGCTTTCTATTTTGCCGTCGGCATATACAGTTACTTTTACATACGGTTCTCCCTTAGATATATCTTTTATCTTGAGTCCGGACAAGTTGTAATAAACTGTTTCAACCACAGCAGTGGCATTGTCAACCTCTTCCACACCGTTACTTTCACCTTCGATAGCGGCAGTGAGAGAGTATGGTGATGAGATAGCGTTCAGTACCTGACCAGTCTTGGTGTCGGTTAGAATCGCTATTACCCTAAGTTTATCCCGATCAGCAACCAGATTGACACCTTTTGATGAGATACCGTTGGCCATATTGAAGACACCGGTCAGACTATGGGTTTCAAAAGCAGTGATATTAGCAGGTATCAATCCCTTCAATTCATCATATTGGATATTAATTGCGGGTACTGAGTTGTAAGTTAATCCATATATCCGTGATCCCCCTTTTGTAAATATATCCCAATATTTACCCGTCTTGCCGAGGGCACCTGAATAGTAATTATATTGCGCCCATGAGGAATCTGACAACCCGTCTGCTACAAGTATAAGTTCGAGTTGATATTTCGTGTTGGTATAATCTCTCATGAAGCACACATCGACATCTGCTTTGAGTGAAGACTTGTTTCTATTAGTCCAATATAGATTTATCTCCAGTCCTGCGTCAGTTTTGTTATCGAGAATTGCGGGAAAGACTTCGTAGACATCACTTACGTTTGGCGAAGGGTAAGACCGGTTGATACTTAAAGCCGGCACGTAAGGAGGTCTATAGGGTGATTGAACTCCTGAGGATAGTACATCGCCGGAATGATAACAGATAAAGATAAAATCATCGCCATATTTATCCTTACATTCTTCCATCGCCACCCAACCTGACGGACAATTGCCGCATGTAAATCCGGTGTACTCATCAACGATAGGACGATACTTAGGAACGTATGGGGCAACTATAAATTCTGCATTTGCCGTAGAGGGGTATCCTACATTTTCTTTACCATTTACTTCGGTAATATCAATTTTTATATCATGATTACCTAAAGCGGTCGGAACATCAAAGGGTACCTCAACTATAGTATTACCACCGAAACCTGAATTATTATCGGGTGTAACACCTATTTCTATTTGCCCGCTTGTTTCTATCTCATCTACAGTTAAGATATAACTGAAGTTTTGTATATCCTCTACTCCTCTGTTGATAAGAGTCAGAGGATAGTACCCTGCGGTGTTAATGGCGACCATAAACTCTTCAGACAAAACAGGAGTGACTGACACCTGAGGCATATTCTTTTCGATAGTGACACTCATAGCACTCATATATTCTGCCCGGTTGTAAGTTTCATCCCAGGTAGATTTGCTCTCAGGGGTACGGAAATATAGCGAACCCTCTTTGTTACCTTCTACAACTGAAATGGGATATTTGCGGTATCCGGCGGGTATTTCTGTCACAGTAAGTGTGTAACCGATGTATAGACCACTCTCAGGTAAAGTTAGACCGGCAGGGAAATCTGCAGACACAGATTCACCGTCTGTCTTTACGTCCTGCATATAGAGTAATCCGGATTCTTCAATCGGATTTGAAGTTAGAGATGTGGTAACCCATACTTTGGCATTTGAGTCAACTGCACATCCCGGAGCGGAAGGGATAGGCACATTCACAGACTTTAATAGCCCGCCTGCCAGAGCAGGATCTTTTACCAGCATACATATCTCGTAGGTGTCGGTGCGAGAATAGCCATAACCGAAAATTTCTTTATCTTGCCCGGCATAACTAAAATTTACATCTGTAGCAATACCGAAGGCTGATAAAGATATACATGATATTGAGAGAACACTTATTATCTTTTTTAAATATTTTGCCATGTTTTTATGTGTGAAGTGTTAGGTATAATTGATT
>CAMWNR010000077.1 GCA_947175665.1 uncultured Porphyromonadaceae bacterium | reverse complement strand
ATATAAAATAAGCGTGTGCCTGTTGGGGTCACCGCTTATTTTATTAGGTTATTTTTATTATCGTTATTGTTTGGAGATTAAAAGTTAGCGGGATACCTGCTCGTAGTATTCCTTTACCTTGCTCCAGGGGTAAAATGGGAAGGTTTCTGTCTCGACGGGTACTGGTTTCTCCTCTTCATTGAGCATAAACTTCACCAGTATTTCTTTTTCGGGATGCTTCGGATCTTTAAAGAATATCATCTGCATATTACCGGCCATCGGTGCAATCTTCCAATCCGAAAAGGCTGTATAGAATTTTTCGGGATCCTCTTCCTGCAAATCGCAGTTTTCAAATCCCATAAGTGCTACCAACGGTATAAGGTTACCATCATGACCAAAACGTAGTGTGGCCGCCTCTCCTACCCCATCTATGGCGGCCTGGGCACCGGCAAGAATATTCCTTACCAACGGTTTGGCATTCGCTATAATAAGGCCGTTGCTACCCGGATAATTGCCATCACCCACATAAAAACGGTAATTGAAACATTGCCACAGATCAAACAGTTCGTCGGGGGTGAAGATGTCATAAAATGAGAGTTCGGTCTCTGTATCCTGCATCCCTGAGGCTATCCAATACATACCCCACATAAATTCGTGCGGATTTACACTCTTCGCTACAAATTTCGGATCAGAAAATATGCTGTTCACGAGCCGATTGGGATTTGTGTGAGATTCTTCAAATTTGCGATACTCCTCTTTGTAGTTATCTTTATCATCACGCCATGCATTTGACTCATCCGAATGATAGCAAAGATAACCCATATTGCGTTGCGAGGATTCTTTAGTTATATTGAGTCGGGGATTCAACTCCTTGAGCCGCTCACAAAACGCATCCATCGAGAGGACACACCTCACTACTAATGTACTGCGGGCCGATAACTCTTTATCCCCCTTAAAAACCTGAGGATATGATTTATACATTCGGTCTGCGATACCTTTATGTTGTCTTACTCCGAGTGGTGTAAGATCTCCCCCACGCAAATTTGTCTCTACAAGCAGTGAGTCGACCCTATGCATCACATCTACACCGAGAGGAGTCAGCGCCCCCGCATCAAAACCTTTGTGCAAGAGATTGCTAACCCATTTATAATCATTGTCAGATATAAGGTATCGGGAGCCGTGACGACCATAATGCGATATATAAAAGGGTTCATACCCTTTAGGTGCCTGGGTATTTTTGCTTTCCGTAACCGGATATGCGTAATATACACCACCGGTGCGGTTTAAGTCTGAAAGTACCTCCTCTTTAGTGGTCTGACTATAACCTACCATTGCAGTCGCCACACCTACACCTATAGTAAGAATTTTGCGAAGATTCATGATATATATTAGTTAATATGCCTTAAGTAAGTAATGTCTGTTGTAAAGCGGGACTTCAGTCTCCTCTGTAATATTTTTGTAAATAACACCGTGCTATAAAATCACGGTTGTTATGTACAAGCGTATAATCATCGCTTCCGGGGAAATGAGCGTCAGGTAATGCATTGTGCTCAAAAATATAATGCAATAAATCAGCAGGACACAAACCTCTTACTGTCAGCAGATCCATGGCATGCTGCTCGGCCACCTCCTTGTTATAACAGGGATTACCGGGCATCTTGATACATGCAGCCACTTCGCGTGCACATAGCATCCCCTTTTCGCGGTTAACAAGCAACACAAAATTCTTACTCTGTTTAAGAGCGGGCAAATTATCGGTATCATCCCACCCGAGCGCATCGATAAAGAATCTGTTGAGTTCCTGATATGTTGCAAAAAATTTAATCGGTTCGCCGCCCGTGGCGCTCATAAAGCGTGTATAATAAGGGTGCTCTTTAGCACCGGTTACTTCCGGTGCGGGCGCTTGCATAGCGACCGGAGGCATCTTACCTTCAAGAATCAAGTATACCCACTCCCTGATATAATAAGCGAGCGGACCGGTGGGGTCTTCCATCATTGCGTCTTCCAGACGTGTACGAAGCAGATCCATTTCTGCACCTTTCATTATATCCGGTTCGCTCATAATCTGAGCGAGAGTCATCGCAAAGGCCGGAGTCATAAGATAACAATGCATGAAAAGCCAATGACCGAAATGGAATATCTGATCCGTCTCCTCAGGATTCTTCACTTCGAGACCTCGCCAAATATAATAATTGTCGGGTATAGGAGCATCCGGATCTTCATATACCACATCGAGATAGTCGTGTAGCCGTTGTGAGGCCTTGAGTATGGCAGAGTCCATAGGATTCCACACACGTCGCTCATCATCATTAAGCGAGAGTGTGTACCACACCAGAAACCTCACATCCGCTTCATTTAATTCGTATGGCACATACTCATCTCCTGTAGCATAAAACGGCACATAAGAACCGTACATCCTGTTATGTTCCTCGATAAAGGATCTCCAGATACCGCTGTCGGTAAGAATATCCTGAAGATACCCTGTAAGTCCGAGCGCCAACGTTTTATGCAACGCCTCAGACCAACCGTCGAGCAGATTTTCATCCTTTATGATCTGCGCCAGTCTGTTGGCTACATTATAATAGTATAAATCAGATATGCTTTTATTGGGAAAATCCGGCTGACAAAGCAGAAATTTTTGCTCTGATATTAATGATGCCATATTGCAATATTAATTATTAATTTAGTGGCCGCATAACAGCAAAACTTATAAAGAGAGAAAAGTGAGGAAGGAGAGAAATAACCCCCGAAGCACCTTACTTCAGTTTTTCTATCAGTTCACTCTCTGTCACGGTGATTTGCTCACCACTCTCCATATCCTTAAGGGTAATAGTACCTTTAGCCAATTCATCTTCTCCTATGATTGCCACGTATCTTACACCTTCGCTGTTGGCATAATTCATCTGTTTTTTCATCTTGGCGGCATCGGGATATAATTGAGCCGAGATACCTTCCTTGCGCAAACGGGAAATTACCCTTCTTGCCATAGATGCCTCTTCAGAACCAAAATTGATAAAGAGTACCTTTACTGCAGCCGAGATCTCCTTGGGATATAATTCGAGTTGGTTGAGCACATCATATATACGGTCAGCACCAAATGAGATACCCACACCCGACAGACCCGGCATCCCGAATACTCCGGTAAGATTATCATATCTGCCGCCACCGGTAATACTGCCGATCTCAACATCTTTGGCCTTCACCTCGATGATAGTACCTGTATAGTAATTCAGGCCACGCGCCAGCGACACATCTACTTCCACTTCCCCTTTGGGGTCAAGAGCCGATATGCCGGCAAGCACCGCTTTTAATTCTTCGATACCTTTTAACCCCTCGGCCGATGTGGCAAGCAGAGTCTCGAGTGTTGCGATCTTCTCTTCGTTGCTCCCTGAGAGAGTGAGTATCGGACGCAAACGCTCTATTGCTTCTTCAGACAACCCCTTTTCCAGCAATTCCTTATTTACATTATCCAACCCAACTTTATCTATTTTGTCTATGGCTACCGTGATATCTATAATTTTATCTTCAGCACCCAAGACCTCGGCTATACCTGCCAGGATTTTACGATTGTTGATCTTGATAACACATCTGATACCAAGACGATCCATCACAAAATCGATGAGCGACAGAAGTTCTACCTCATTATTGAGCGAATCCGAACCGACTACATCGGCATCACATTGATAAAACTCTCTGTAGCGACCTTTCTGCGGGCGGTCTGCGCGCCAGACCGGTTGAATCTGAAATCGTTTGAACGGCAATTGCAGATCCGCTCTATGCTGCACTACAAAGCGTGCAAACGGTACCGTCAGGTCATAGCGCAACCCTTTTTCGCAAAGTTGATTGGTAAGACGACCCAGGTGCTTCTCCTCTAAATCAGCAGGATTTACCCCCTTGAGGAAATCTCCTGAATTTAATATCTTAAACAATAATTTATCACCTTCTTCACCATATTTACCCATGAGTGTACCGAGATTCTCCATCGCCGGAGTCTCAATCTGCTTATATCCGAAGAGTCTGAATGCTTCGCGTATAGTATCAAAAATATAATTGCGACGCGCCATCTCTACCGGAGAGAAGTCGCGGGTACCTTTGGGAATAGACGGTTTTTGTGCCATATATCGTAATTTTCTATTTTCTTGTTTTCTCTTACAAATATAACGCTTTTTTTTGTAATAAAGGGGAGCGATTTTCGTTTTTTATTGTATGAAACGATTGATATCTTTTCTCAGTACTCTGCTTCTCATAGCAGGCATGTATGCCGAGAATGTAAAAATAGAAGGTAAGGTTATCGACCAGGAGGAGAAACCTGTAGAATTTGCCACAATCCGTATCGCTGGCACTTCTATAGGCACAAATTCCGATCTGGCAGGCAATTATTCCCTCTCAGTGGCTCCCAAGGATACTCTGGAAGTTATATTTTCTTGTATCGGTTATAAGAATGTGACACGAAAACTTATTGATCCTAAAGGGCTTATAACTCTTAATGTAAAATTGCCTACAGAGTCTACCGAACTTGCCGAAGTCGAGGTTACCGGATTCAGACAGAATATTAACGGTATGCAATCGTTTGATAAAGAGAGTTTTAAAACCTCACCCGATGTATCAGGCGGTTCGGTAGAGGCTATGCTTCAGACTATGGCGGGCGTTAATTCTTCTAACGAGATGAGTTCGCAGTACTCCGTGCGCGGCGGTTCGTTTGATGAAAACTCTGTCTATATCAACGGTGTTGAGATTTACCGTCCGCAACTGGTACGCAGCGGCCAGCAGGAGGGCCTGAGTATCATCAATCCCGATATGGTTGGCAACATTAAGTTCTCTACAGGTGGTTTCCCGGCCAGATATTCCGATAAAATGTCGTCGGCTCTTGATATTGCGTATCGCGACCCGGAGGCTCTCGAAGGGAGTCTGACTTTATCCCTTATGGGGGGTTCCCTGGCGTTCGGTCAAAGTTCCGGAAAATTCTCCCAACTTCACGGCCTGCGACTTAAGAAAAACAATTCTCTCCTCTCTTCTCTCGAAACCAGAGGTGAGTATGATCCTCTGTACTTTGATTATCAAACTAATATAACATATCGACCTACCGAGAAACTTTCGTTTAACCTGCTCGGCAACATCTCGCTCAATCACTATAACTTCAAACCGGCTGACCGCGAGACTTCGTTTGGAACAGCCCAAGATACCAAACAGTTTAAGGTGTACTTTGACGGTGAGGAGAGAGACCGCTTTGAGACTTATCTGGCCTCTTTCACAACTACATATAATATCAATCGTGCTTCTAATCTGGAATTCTCTCTTGCCGGTTTCCAATCCAACGAATTGGTAAGTTATGATATTTCGGGTGAATACTGGCTGAATCAGGCAGGTACCGCCGGCGAGGAGACCATCGGCGGCGAACTCGGTGTTGGTAAATATATGGAGCACTCCCGCAACAGACTCCGGGCTTCTGTATTTCAGATGGCCTTAAAGGGTCGTACCGTCATCAAGCGCAACAATATCTCATACGGCATAGTCTACCAGAACGAAAAATTCCACGACCGTACCAAAGAATGGGAATGGCGCGATTCGGCCGGTTATTCGCTCCCTACCCAACCCGAAGGTGTACATCTTATCTACAATCTCTCTTCGCGTCAGGATGTATCTTCCAATCGTCTCGCCTTTTATGTAGAAGATGCCCTCTATTTTGATACTCAGAAGTTCTATATGACTCTTAATGGAGGCATACGTTTCTCTTATTGGGATTTTAACAAAGAGTTCCTGGTATCTCCACGTGTCAATTTTAACCTCGTACCCATCGAACATAACAGATGGAATTACCGTTTCGCTCTCGGTATGTACTATCAATCTCCGTTTTATAAGGAGTATAGACTTGCGCAGACCGATGCTTTGGGTAATTCCAGTATCATGCTTAACCGTAATATCAAATCTCCGCTGAGTGTGCAGTTTATCTTTGCAACCGACTATACATTCCGCATGATGGACAGGCCATTCAAGATCACCGGTGAAGCCTACTATAAAAATCTGTCGCGACTCATCTCATACGAGTACGATAACCTGAAGATCAATTACAGCGGACAAAATGACTCAAAGGGTTATATAATGGGTATGGATTTCAAACTCTTCGGCCAATTCGTACCGGGTTCGGATTCATGGATCACCTTCTCTTTGATGAAGACCCAACAGACGCTCAACGGAAAGAAAGTACCCCTGCCGAGCGATCAGCGATACTCAATCGGTCTGTTCTTTACCGACTACTTCCCGAAGTTTCCGAAACTGAGATTTTCATTACGCGGAGTTCTTTCAGACGGTCTCACAATGACCGCACCGCATGTAAGCAGAGACATATCATGGTTTCGCGCACCGGCCTACAAACGAGTTGATGTCGGACTCAGTTACCAACTCGTAGGTGCACCGCGCGACGGAGTACGCCCCTACAACTTCTGGCGACACTTCAAGAGCATCATCATCGGCTTAGACTGCTTCAACCTGTTTGATATGAGCAACGTCAGCAGTTACTACTGGGTTACAGACGTCAACGACATTCAATACGCAGTCCCCAACTACCTGACCCGCCGTCAATTCAACGTCCGCCTCGCCATCGAAATGTAAAAAACGTGCCGCGTTAGCGGTACTTCAGAATACGGGGAATAAGAAGTACCGCTACGCGGCACATGGGATTGTGGTGGGATTTCACGTATACACGCACCAGCAAAAATCAAAGATTTCTGTTGATACGTGCCTATGCTGAATGCCTGCTCTGCACGCGCCTTCGCCCGGAATTACTAAATGCCCCTCGGATTCCTTATTGAATGGATACAATCTCTTTTTAACGAAGTTTTGTACTTGACCTTTAAAATCTTAACTCCGCTAAGTTAACGCAAGCACAAAGATAAAAAAAGCGAAAGTAGCAGACAGGCTTTCGCAACGAGCCCATCTGCTACCATCGTCTGCGGGTATGAACATTCACAGATTATGTCAATCCGGATGCACAAATAACAGGACTAATCCTGCTATATCTTTAGTCAACTTTTACCAAACGTAAAGTATTTTTACAATTCTTTTCTGATGATGAAAAGTTATATGTTTGATTGTAACAATAACTAGGTGATGTCATTATGAATCCGTTAGTTCCAGAAATTCGTCCAAAATAAGCAGTACCTTGTGGGCTGCTACCATCAGAATAAATATATCCGCTTGAATAAATCCGGTATTCTATACAATCGTTATTCCAAAATTGATAATTATCTTTTATATCTTTTAATGTGATACTTGAATCTGCCGATAATGCTTTAATTTTTACAGATATATATATTTTTGGAATACTTTCCCATTTATAAGCAGAATATTGGTCTGTTCCCTTAAATCTTAACCCGTATATAGGAGCAATAGTTTCAGATCCTACAGTTGCAGTAGAAGAGCCTCTTACAATAGAAGAACTTCCTTTAATCGTACCTTTTCCTCTAATAGTTAGATTTTCATTTGCAGCAGTATTCAATGATTCCGTAGTATTAAAATTAAGAGAAAAAGCAACCGGAGCAATAAGAGCCAATTCATCTCTGTTAGGAATTCTATATTGTTTACCATCTTTATCAGTATATATATTATTATTGTAACCAGCGAAAGAATAACCAAAATAAGATGAATTATCTTGTTTAGTTAAATGAGAACTGTAAAATTCTACTGTATTGTCAGTAGTGTTAATGCTCTTGACGTTGAAGTCGGTAAACATATTGACCCATAGGTTGTCATTCATCTTTTGTTGATCGGTACGGGTATCGGGTTCTTCGGTCTCGAAGGGGAGGTCGGTGATGTTAAAGGTTTCTGCTTCATCCCAGTCGAGTACCTGAAGGTCGAAGTTGAGGTCGTGTCCTTTACTGAGGATAATTCGATAGAGGTTGTTACGCTTGATCGCTATCGGATTCTTTGCCTCGTCTTTCATCGCTACATCGTGGGTGCGGGTTACACCGTTTGCTGTGTATTCTATTGTAAAGACTGGGAGGGTCACATCTCCGGATACCGAGTAGTTTTCGTAACTGTATATCTCATGGGCGAATTCCTGCGGCTCCTCTTTGCTGCCGGTAAGTCCGCCATAGATGTTGTAACTCTTTGTATTCTCATACCAGTCTGCATCGGCGGGCATTGAATTTCGCTTGGCGAGCGATCCCTTTACCGCACGGTTGGTGTAAGTCACCTTATTGATTGTTACACCGTCAGCAGCGTTGACAATATCAAAACGCGCGGAAAGACGCTGTATATGTATCTCTCCGAGTGATTCGGTATTATTGGAGGTAGTAGTCACTGTGGCGGGATTTGCACACATCATCAGGAAGTTGTTGTCTACATCCGGTGCCTGGTCAGTTACGATCTGCTCCAAACCGTAAGTGGCGTCATCTACAAGGGTACCTGCCGGAATAGCGTTCAACTGTGCTTTCAGAGCGTCTGAAGCGTTGACAATGAAATATACTGAATATGTGGCATCATCAAGACCGGCGATCTGATACTCATCGGCACCGTAAGGTTTCGGTTCGACGATTTTGTAAAAACCGGTGTGAGTATTATATAAAACCGCGATAATGTCGTTGACAGTTTTCTCCTCATCGAGCGCAGTGACATATGCGCGGGTCAATGTCTTCTTTGCAGCACCGCCGAGTGAGAATGTTACCGACGGTTTGCCACCCTCTCCTGCGATCCCTACACTGGGTTCGTTATCAGCGCAAGAACCCATAAGAATGCCCATGCAGGCTATCATTGATAAAAGTTTAGTCGTCTTCATAAATTAATTATTCTGATTTAATCACTTTTAGTTTACTTTATGGTAATCTGTTAGTTAATATCCTGAGGATTATTCCGCGTCTTTCACGGGATCCTCATCTGAGATTGAGTCGTTGTAGTCGTTACCCTCCCATTCGTCAAATATCAGTTTGGCTGTAACCTTGCCGCCGATAGCCTCATCTCCGTTACCGAGTACGATTGTGTAGCGGTGGTTGCGGAGGATGTCAACGTATGCCCCATCGCCCGATGTACGCTTGAAGGGGATATCTACTGATCCGGGATATGCCTGATCATTGAGCCAAACTTCATACTCTATATGTACGATAGCGGAGTCTGTTTCGGTGTTGGGTCGCTCGTAAACGTAAAATGCCTTTTCGCATTTCCACTCTTTCTGATCCTCGATATTCTGCAAGTATTCAGAGGGGAGTTGCCACTCACTGAGATTAAGGGTAACTCTCTTTGCCGAAGGTGTGGTCACAGCAGATTGAGCGAAGAGATAACCCGACTGCGGACAACCGCGGAATTCTACGTTAGTTAACTTGAGGTTGGGTACCTCATACTTCATATCGATACGTGATACCGCGCGAACCAACTCAACCGAGCAAGTCAGGCCGCTCTCCATCACGAACTCTTCTTCGCTATTGACTTTAGCGATACCGGTCATCGGCATACCAAAGGCGGAGAGAATGCCGCCGTTATACTTTGCACTTGACGGCCCGTCTGAAGGGATAATTTTGTCGCTCAGCGAACCCTTAAGATCGGTAAGTGCACCGGAGTAAGAAATCATCTCAGGATCGTTGGCAACAAACAGATAACTGTACTTGGAGCCGTCGTACTCAGCGGGAATCTGAATAGAGAAAGAATACGCTCCGTTCTCGCCTACATTTAGTTTGAGTGAATTTGAGCCGCTATTCTTGTCGTATGTAAATACGCGCTTTGGAGCAGAGGGGTTACCAACCTCATACTCATACATGGCGAGATTTGTGATCTCATACTCAGATTCGTCATGAATCGCACGGGTGTAATTC
>CAMWNR010000076.1 GCA_947175665.1 uncultured Porphyromonadaceae bacterium | reverse complement strand
GTGGTGATTTTGAAATGTTAAAAAATATAAAAAGTAATATGAAAAATAATCTGTATTTTTCGCAGATGTTTTCGTTTTTTGCATAGAACTTTATCGTTTGCTTAAAAATACTCCATTTCAACTAAAACTATTCAGAAGTTCATCTGTGATCGTGGCGCTAATATTATTCTTGATACGAGATTTAGTTCAAAACGTTAAAGAATCATATTTTTAAACTTTAAAAGTCTTCATCTCATATTTACATCAATTGAGAATGTTGAATTTATAAATTCTTTATAAAATTATATACAATGCACATAAGTCCTTATAACAATACACTTCATGTTATGAATAAGCACACTATTCTCTACAATAGTATGCATAATAGTATCATTATACTAAAAAATCACCTTTTAGATCCGGACTTTTCATTATCTAATTTGAGGTTTAAAGAGGATGAAAATTTATATGCAAAGTTGGTGAAGGGTGGGTTTATAATAGAAAATATTGAAGATGAAATTGAAACTCTAAAGAATAAAGTTTCAGAATCACTCACCAATAATAATGAATTTATTCTTCATATCAACCCCACATTAGATTGCAATGTTAAATGTTGGTACTGTTATGAGAATCATGTTAAAGGATCTAAACTAAATTCCACAGTGGCTAATTCAATTAAAAGATTAATTGAAAGGATTACACGTAATTCAGAAATCAAGACCTTGGAAATTGGATTCTTTGGTGGAGAGCCATTAATGCATTTTAATGAGATCTCAAAGGGATTAATTAAATCTATAAATGATGTCTGTTTGAATAGAGGAGTAAAAATTAAGGTCCATTTTACCACAAATGGAACGCTCTTAAATGATACGATTATTTCTTTTTTGAAACGATATGATTCCGCTTTTCAGATTACCTTAGACGGTGTAAGTAACACTCATAATAAAACAAGATTTTTAGAAAATGGAAAAGGTACTTTTGATTTGATTATATCCAATATAATTAAACTCGCTAAAAATTCACTCAAAACCATAGTAAGGGTTAACTATACTAAGGCAAATGTGCATTCTATAATGGAGATTGAATCTTATCTCTCATCTTTACCCAAAGAGGCTAAAGGGTTTATTTTTTTTGATTTTCAGCGAGTCTGGCAAGAAAGAACTAACGAGGAGGACGAAACTGAACGTAAGATGTGCGATATTCGTGATAAGTATAGAGCAATGGGTTACAACGTATTAGTAAATTATCTTCATAAGGATGTAAAGTATCCCTGTTATGGTGATAAAATGAACTATTTGATGATTAATTATAACGGAGAAATTTTTGGATGTACTGCAAGAGATTTTAAATCCTCAAATAGACTTGGTCAAATCCATTCTGATGGGACAGTTGCATACGATTTCGGCAAGTATGAGACATGGAGTGCATTGAAATTTAGAAAAAAGATTTGCCATACATGTAGAATTGCACCGATATGCGGGGGCGGGTGTAAGCAAAGAGCGTACGAGGTGCCTGAGGAGAATGTATGTACACTTCATTATTCAGAAGTTGATAAAGATAAAAGAGTGCTAGATATTATTGATTTTATTCTTACAAACAAAGCATACTCTCATGATGACATCATTAGTAAAAACTAAAAGGCTTGTTGTATTTTTTTTTCTGATCATACCGATCTGGAGTTTCACTAAGGCTCAGGACTCTGATACGACTGTTAAAGAACTTAAAGAGTTAGTGGTTAAGGCAGATCGGGGGTGGATTGAAAAGGATAAAATAGTTTACATTCCTTCTCGCACCGAAAAAAAAATCTCCAATTCTCCAGCAACTCTAATTGATGCTATGCATCTCCCTATGCTAAAGATCCGCGATGGTAAGATTACCACTGTGGGTGGAGATAAAGTTGCGATTTTTATCAACGGAACAAGGGCAGATGCTACTGATCTCAGTACATTTTGGCCCGCTGATGCGTTGCGTGTAGAGTATCTCGAAAATCCCGTAGATCCTGCATATCAGGGTGAACCACGTGTCGTGAACTTTGTGATGCACAAATATAACTATGGAGGCAATACAAGTCTAAGTTACCGTCAGAATTTCCCCAATAGCGGCTATGGAAACATATCTTCTAAATTAGCATTTAAGCGTTTTACGTTAGGTGTAATGGCCGCAGGGGGATATGGGATAGACAATAGAGATCGTAAGGAAAATGAGACGGTTTATAGTGATCTATTTTATGCAAATCAGTATTATCCTACAATAAAACAAGGGGCGTCTACTTCTCAATATCGGAATAGAAAATTTAGCACAGCAGTTTTGAGCGGATTGCTTAAATTGGAAAAATTTGAAATGACACATAATTTTTCGTGGGAATGGCAAGATAACCTTTCCCGGTCAAATAGTGCCAATAATTGGGAACCTCATCTGTTCGATTCTGAAAAAAGCGAGTCTCGAGAAAAGACCATTTATAATCTGTTGTCTGCCTTTGGTAATTACTATTGGCGCCCCAATACCAAGTGGACTTTAGGAGCCGGATGGTGGTATACTCATAAGCATGAGGGAGTAAAAATGGGAAGTAAAATGGCTGATCTTCCGGTCATCGATAATTCAGCGATAGAAGATGTCGATGCTATGAAAATAGCGGTCTTGGGTACTTATGCTCATACTCCCACAATGCAATTTCAGGTAAGCATTACATCCTCTACATCATGGTATGATATTCAATATCAAGGTTCGACTGATGCTGTCTCTCATTTACTACGTAATGAAAATTCAGGATATCTATCATGGTACTGGCGACCTGTAAATACATTTTCGTTTGTTTTGCGACCTGGGGTTAACACTATAATGAATCGTATAGAAGGGGTCACCACCTCTTCGGTAATTCCTACTATAGCCGCGCAGGTGACCTGGGATAAATCTCGTAAATTCAGGCTAAGTGTAGATGGTTTTGTAAAAAGAGATAATCCTCCGGCCTCCGAATATTCACCTGTACTTATACGCACATCGGAATTAATATGGACTCAAGGAAATCCTCATTTAAGTCCTAACACATACTGTTATGGTAGAATTTTTGGATTGTGGTTACCGATAGACCGGCTCTCCATATCAGGGATGATTTACTACGACAAAATCTTTAATCCATATTTTGTGACTTACTCAGAGGCTCCTGAAGATAAAGGAGGATTAATAATGACTTCTTATCAGGGAAATCCCTACGAGCACTTATCCATTCCCATTGATGTTACGGTTCATTTATTTAAGCATGCCTTAAATATCAATTTGGCTCCGGAATATGTATATTCCGTATCCCGACCGAATAAAGGAAAGGTCTCATTAAATGCATTTTCGTTTATTGGTTCGGCTGATTACACCCTTGGTAATTGCAATTTTAAGATTGTTTATAACAGTCCCCGCAAGAGTTTGGTACCAAACGGAACGGGTAAAATTAAGGTGCAAGGAGATTTTGATTTTTCTTTCACATGGGGCAATGGTAATTTATATATTTCGGCATATTTAAAAAATATTCTGCATAAAAAGACAAAAAATATTACCGATGAAATCCTTGGTAATCTCTCCACTCATAATGAGTTAATACGGTCCGGACGTTCGCTAAGTATCGAGATGTCTTATAAATTCGGCTATGGCAAAAAATTTCAGGATAACCTTAATATTACAACCGGTGAAGGTGTGGGCTCCTCTATAAGAGGTAGGAATCTCTAAAAATATCCATTTCCCTGTAATAAGAATCTATTGATTGAGTCCTTAAAATATTGTGCGTAATGTTTAAATGCTATAATCAACTGGAACACTCAGACTGCGGCCTTACGTGCATTCGTATGGTCGCACGGCATTATGGAAAAAGTATACCCATGCAGTATTTGAAATCTATTACAGATCTCAATAGGCTCGGTATGTCAATAAAGGATATCGTTGATTGTTGCAATAAAATTAAACTGGATTCAGTTGCGGTCAAAATAACATTAGAACAATTAAATATCGCACCGTTACCTATTATTGTTTTTTGGCAACAACGACACTTTGTAGTAGTCTATAAAATTAAAAATGGTAAATATTATGTTGCAGATCCGTCCCAAGGTAAAATTGTGTACAATGAATATGAATTTAGAGATTATTGGTTGCCGGATGGTAGCGCGCATGGATTGGCTATTTTAGTTGAACCAAAAGAGAATTTCCATTCTATGGAATGGATTTCTTCTCATGGGTATAAGAGATTTATCTCTTATGCATTATCTTACTTAAAAGATTATAAAGGATTTCATCTGATTTCATTAGCAATAACTATACTGATAGGTTGTGCAGATCTCGCTATACCTCTTCTTATAAAGAAGTCAGTAGATAATGGTATTGGGAATCAGGATATTCATTTAATTATAATTTTACTGCTTGCACAATTGTCCATAATGTTCGGGGGGCTTGTTGGGAGTGGTTTTATCCAACTCTTATTCACTAGAATTGGAATGAATATGTATAGTAAAATGGTGAAATCCTTTTTGGATAAATTGTCTCGGTTGCCAATATCATTCTTTGATAGAAAAGTGAGTTCTGATTTAATCCAGAAAATATCCGATCATTCGCGTATAAAGGATTTTGTTCTCTCATTTCCAATTGATACACTCATGGCACTCTTTACATTTTGCGTATTCTCCATACTCTTATTTACATATACTAAGTTCATTTTCGTAATTTTCATTCTGTTAAGTTTATTAGAAATTGGCTGGAATTTATGTTTTATTAATCGTAGAAAGGCCATAGATTATGGATATTTTATTCATTCCTCAGAGAATGCTAACCATGCTTATGAACTTGCACACGGCATGGCTGATCTTAAAGTGAATAATGCTGAAAGAATTAGAATTAACAAATGGAAGGAATCTCAAGATAGGGTTAACGATCTTAAAATTAAAGCAACTCGGTTAGATTTTATTCAGGATGGTGGACGCAATATATTATCGAGAATTAAAGAATTAACAGTAACTGGGATAGGGTCAATATTGGTGATTGGGGGCGATTTGACACTTGGTGGTTTAATGACGTTAGGATATATCACTGGTAGACTTGCACAGCCATTTACAAGTATAAGTAAGAATATAATCTCCTTTCAAAATGCATTATTGTCTCATCAGAGGGTTAATGATATCATAAATAATTCCGATCACGATCGAGGTAGTGAAAGTTTTAGAAATAGTAGTATTGAATTTATAAATGTTTGGTTCAAATATCCCGGAAGTGGTTCTCCTTATGTGATAAAAGATTTTTCTTTATCCGTTAAACCAGGTGAAACTATTGCTCTTGTTGGAGAGAGTGGATGTGGAAAGTCAACCTTGATTAAGTTGATGTTAGGATTTTACATACCCCAAAAGGGTAAAGTAAATTTAAGCGGAGTACCTATAGATGAATTGGATAATTCTGATTGGCTGAAACATTGCGGAGTGGTACTTCAAGAGCCAAGAATATTTACAGGTTCAGTATTAGATAATGTATGTATGACAGAGATATATCCTGATATTGAAAGAGTAAAAGATTCAATTGACAAAGCAGGACTTAGTGAATTTATATCCACACTTCCTCTAGGTATATACACGAGAATAGGAACAACAGGTATCGAATTGAGTGGAGGGCAAAAACAAAGGTTGATGATAGCCAGAGCAATATATAAAGATCCTGATATATTATTTCTTGATGAAGCAACTTCTTCATTGGACGCCAATAACGAGAGAAATATCATCCAAAACCTCCTTACCCAAAAATCAGATAAAACTGTTATAATAGCAGCACATCGGTTGAGTACCGTACAGCATGCTGATCGAATATTATTCATAAAAAATGGTGAAGTAATTGAGGAGGGATGTCATTCTGAATTAATATCTCAAAAAGGAGCGTATTGGAGACTTGTGAAAAATCAAATCCAACTTTCAATCTGATGTTAATATGGAGTACGGCTCTTTCAGATCAACATTTATACGTTACGGGGGGTGAAAATAGGTGAGGAAGTGCAGAAAGAATACAATTTTGGGGGAGGAGGCGATGGCTGATATATTTATTTTTATTAAATTTGTAATCGGCTTGATAATAATCTATCAGAATGAATAATGGCTAATGAGATTTTAAATAATGAGGAGATAGAACGCAGATATAAGTTGATCGCTTTTTATCTTCCGCAATTTCATACTATCCCCGAAAATGATGAGTGGTGGGGCAAAGGTTTTACCGAATGGGTTAATGTGCGCGGTGCCAAACCTCTGTTTGAGGGTCATAATCAGCCGCGTGTACCTTACGCCAATAACTATTATGATCTGTCGAAAGTAGAGACCTTGAAGTGGCAGTGCGAACTTGCCCGCAAGCATGGTATTTACGGTTTTGCGATGTATCATTATTGGTTTAACGGCCACTTGCTGCTTGAGAAGCCGATGGAGATGCTGCTTGCTCATCCGGAGATAGATATCAATTACTGTATCTCGTGGGCCAATCATGACTGGACAGATGCGTGGAAAGCAAAAGATCGCGCTCCGCGTACACTGATAGCACTCGATTTTGACGATGAGCAGGATTGGGTAGATCATTTCAATTATATGTTACCCTTCTTTAAAGACAAGCGCTATATAAAGGAGGATAATAAACCGATGGTCATTATTTACATTCCAAACGTAATCGGCAAACTCAATAAAATGCTCGATTTATGGACCGAAATGGCGCGAAAAGAGGGTTTTGAGGGATTGTCGTTTGTATATCAATACGCTCAATCAGCCGTAGATACTTCTTGGGACAGGTCAAGATTCAGTCATGGTATTGAGATGAATCCTCAGTATATAAATCTCGTCACTAAGTCACAGGCTGAACCTCAGGTGCAACTGGCATCATTCCGCCTATTGAAAATTATTAAGAAAGTCAAGAAGTTTCTCGGTATCCAGAGGTCTCTCTACTGGGCTAATTATAAGAAACATGATGAGGTGCGCAGAGTTGATTATGACATCTGCTGGCAAGAAATAATCGCCCATAAACCGGCAGACGGCACTATGTTGCCCTGTGCATTTACCGACTGGGATAATACGCCCCGTCATCAATCTAACGGTTACTTGTATGACGGTGTGACTCCGGAAAAATTTAAGAAGTATTTTAAGGAGTTGCTTGAAAAGTCGGATAAGGAGTATGCCTCGGAATATATATTCATATTTGCATGGAATGAATGGGCTGAAGGAGGGTACCTCGAACCGGACGAAAAATATGGTAGTGCGTTTCTTGAGGCAATAAGAGATTCGCTTACGGAGATGGTGAAAACTCCACTTCGTTCCGGCAAGTAGACTCCGGACATCAAATTTTAAGTGCCCCCAAAAGTGTTATGTCTAACTTTGAGGGGGCACTTCTATTTTTGTGTGAAAGAGTCTAAAAAGTTTCAAAGGTTACGACAGGATTATTTATAGAAGTTTTTTAGGAGATTTAGAGAGATTGAAGCAGTAATTGAAGCCTGTCAGGATTCTCCATGTGCGGAATTTCTGATCTCCTTCCAGAGGGAGGGATATTGCAAATGATGCCGATAGGGCTCCTGAGGTGAATGTAGTACCGATGTGCATACGCTTTTCACTTTTTCTATAGTCAGGGATGGTAGTATAATCCAGATTCACCTGTAGAGGCTTACAGGCTTTGAATTTGATACTTGCAGACCAGTCTGTGTGATAGCGGTAGCCGGTGTCATATTCAGGGTGTAATTTAACCTCCGCCATCAATCTGTCAAAAGGTCGGTAGGCCAGTGCTGCTGTGGCTGAGTATCGCTGATAACTGCCACACCAGGAGGTTGCGATACTGACCCCTCCGGAATAATAGAAATTGCGGTAACTGCCTCGATAGAGTCCGGTCACTTCGATCTGCTGATTCTTGAAACTTTCGGAATATAAAGATTCGCTGATAAAAATGGAATAGTGATTATTAATAGTAGTGCCGACATAAACGTATCGGGTTTTTGCTATTCCTACATTTAGATCAATATCCGGTCGATGGCTGTAAGCGGGTACTGTTGCCAAAACACTGAGCATAAAAATCAGGAGTAAATTAAAAAGCCTCATGATTCAGAATCTTTCTTACGGTTTCGTTCAAAATTTGATAGCCTTGAGGGGTCAGATGCAAGTTATCTTCAAAAAGATCATAATCTAATTTATTATTATATAGAAATTGATCGTAGACATCGACAAAATAAAAGTCAGGTATCGAGTTTATAGCAGATGATAAACTCAAATTCAATGCTGCGATAGTAGGGAGAAGAGAGTCTTCATTTTGAAACTCGCGGGGGAGAATGGAAATCACAAATACCTTTCCCGCATCAAGATTGGCCACCGCATCGATATATCGACGTGTGTAAGCCTTGATATTATCCGGATTATTCTTAAGATGCGCCAGGTCGTTGGTGCCGCATAAAATTACCGTGGTCCGCCCCTCGGCAGTATGAGCCATACTTTCGATATATTTTATTCCGCTCCCGCCGATACCTAAATTTATAGTAGTAAATGCCGGGAATCCCTCTTCAAGATCCCAGCGCGAGATAATGGAGTCACCGATAAATATTACTTCCTTATCAGGCACACGATTGCAAGAATATAGTAAAGAGAAAATGGCAAGCAAGCCGATTATCAAGGCATTCTTAGCGGGTATGCAACCTTGTCTCATTTTCATTCTGTTTTTTTATCATTCTTGCAGGATTACCGGCCCAAAGTTCATTGGGCGGTACATCTCTGGTTATGACGCTCCCGGCACCGATTGTTGCACTGTTGCCGATAGTTACAGAATTGACTATAAGGCTATTGAGTCCTATAAATACATCATTGCCGATTTGAGTTTTACCGGCATAGAATTTCCGGTCCTCGGTATTATAAAAATGCGAAAGGATAAATGCACCGGAAGTTATAACGCAACGGTCTCCTATTTCGATAAGATCGGGGAAGAGGCCGTCAAACTCCACACCGGCACCAATAAAACATTCTTTACCTATTTTGACCCCTCCGGATCTTAAAATCTTGATTCTCACGGAAGATGGGAAACAAGACCATTTTGAGATTACCATACATAATTTAGCCCAGATACGTTTTGGCCCGAATGGGGTTTTTGATATCCACGTTTTTTCGTTCATAACCAATATAATTACTTATCTATATTATTCCTTACTTAATAACGTCTAATATAGGATAATATTAAAGAAATAAGTAACGAAAATTTATTAACTTTGTAAAAAACTAATATCTGCATTTAATAACTAATATCTGCATTTTATAATGAGCAATATATTCTTCTCCATAGGTAAAATATTCAGTGGCTTAAGCCGGATAGTAAAACCTGTCGATAAATTATGGCGTATGGTATATACCGGTTATTGTGCAGGGAGATTTAAAAGTTTCGCGTCCACTTCGCGTATCGAACCATATATGGCTGTACTGTTAGGTGCAGAGAATATAGAAGTTGGTGGTAATACCTATATCGGAGCGAATGCAGAGATTACAACTTGGCAAGATCCTCTGCACCCTGACCGTAAACCGACTATCTCTATCGGAGAGGGGTGCGTGTTGCAGAGAGATGTGCATCTTACGGCTATAAATTCGATCAAAATAGGAAACTATGTTAATGCCGGGCGTAGAGTCACCATTACCGATAATTCGCATGGTAATATGACAATGGAAGATCGGCGTAAGATTCAGCGGGAGCGACCGTTGGTTTCCAAAGGGCCTGTGGTGATAGAAGATAGAGTGTGGATAGGCCAGAATGCATGTATACTCCCCGGGGTAACGATAGGGGAGGGTGCTGTAATCGCGGCAGGGGCTGTAGTGACACATGATGTCCCCCCATATTGTGTGGTG
>CAMWNR010000075.1 GCA_947175665.1 uncultured Porphyromonadaceae bacterium | reverse complement strand
GGAAATTAGCCAAAAAGATTAAGTTTTATTGCACAAGATATTCTATTACTACTTAATTTTATAATATCGTTTAATTTTCATTACTTACTTAATAATAATTTTTTATGAACAACTTGAAGAAGATTTTCCTTGCTGTCATAGTGGCATTGCTCGGACTCGGTGCTTCTGCTGAAGCAAAAACCATCGCCTTCGGTATCAAGGCCGGACTTAATGTTAATAAACTGCATTTCTCCAAGTCTGCACTTAACGATCTTACCAATAGTGATAATTCTTGTGGCTGGACTGCAGGTGTTATGACCGAAATCAATCTTCCTATTGTAGGTCTCGGCTTTGATGCGGCTCTGATGTATGCCCGCATGAATAATGGCAAGGATGCTGTATATATACCCGATGCTGACACCGGCGCGGTAACAGTTGAGGAGACCAATTTATATGGTAAGAACTTTCTCGAAATACCTATTAATATCAAGTATAAAATTTCACTCCCGGTAGTAGGTAGTTTTCTCTCCCCGTATATCTTCACAGGCCCGAACTTTGCTTTCCGTATGGATAAGAATGTAAAGGATACCTGGCAGAATCTTAAATCACGCACTTTCCAGATGGCTTGGAATATAGGTATCGGTATTGAATTTGTAAAACATCTGCAGATCGGTGCTTCTTACGGTTTCGGATGCAATAATATCGTCGATAAGTTAAACCTCGATAATGCAATGGGTGCAAATCTTGAGAATCTTAAAGTTAAGAACAACTACTGGACAGTAACAGCAGCATATATTTTCTAAGGTGATTACCTACGGTTTAATCCCCTTATGAATTAACTCACTCAGATATGAAAAAATTTCTGACCCTACTGCTCCTTGCAGTTTTTTCCCTGTCGGCCTCTGCCGAGTTCAGATGGGGTCCGACAGCGGGCGTAAATTTCAATAATTTTTATTGGAAGCAACCCCTGCTCGAGTCATCCATGTCTACCGGTTTCCAGGCCGGTATAATGGGCGAGATCATGATACCCGGTATCGGATTTGGTATCGATATGGCCGCCCGGTATAATATGCACGGTGCTTCTGTAAATCTGGGTGACCACTATGTATGGAGTGTAGATGGATATGAAAATCAAACTTTCCGTCTGCATGCGCTCGACATCCCGGTTCACCTGAGATTTAAATGGACCCGTATGGATGGTTTTGAAAAATATGTGGCTCCTTTTGCTTTTGTAGGCCCCGTATTCTCGTTCAATCTGTCGCAATCCAAGTGCGATGCCATTGAGCATCCAGCCGGTAGCATCGGTGTGGAGTTTGGCGTAGGTGGTGAGTTTATAGAGCATATCCAATTGGCTGTATCTTATCAATTAGGTGCTACCTACGATTTGCGTACCGTTAAACTGGATAACCTTTCCGCCCGCTCCTCATCGTGGAATATTAATATCGCTTATCTGTTTTGATTTACGCAGAAGTCATATTACCACTACCTCTATACTCGACCTTTACATATTCAGTCCCTCCCGAAATGGAGGGATTGATTTGTCAGGGGTCAAGAGTTCTGGTGCAGTTCGGGCGGCGCAAGATGTATACCGGCATAGTCTATGCACTTACTACCGAGGCTCCTGTAGGATATGAAGTTAAACCTATATCTACCCTCCTTGATCCTGCACCTGTAATCCGTTACCCCCAGATGAAATTCTGGGAGTGGATTTCTTCTTATTATCTCTGTTCGCTCGGAGATCTCTTCAAAGCCGCAATCCCGGGCGGTCTTAAACCTGAGAGCGAAACCACTATCCGCCTGAATCAGGATTATCAGGATGCTGACGAGGATTTTGACAGCAGTCTCTCGGACAAGGAGAAGGTGTTAATGTCTGTGATGCGGGATGAAAAGAAAATCTCAATCTCAGATCTTGAGTCGAAAACAAAACTTAAGAATGTCGCTGCTATGCTCCGCCCTTTTCTGGAGTCAGGCGTAATTGAGATTAATGAGGCTGTAGTAGAACGATATCGCCCTAAGGTCACAAAATTTGTAAGACTTACGATACCTTCCGGAGATCAGAAGGGTCTTCACGATTTCTTTAATCTTACCTCTCGCTCTCGTAAACAGGAGACTGCCCTTATAACATATCTTGACTTGTCAAAATGGCTGAATTTTCCCCAACCGATTGAGGTCTCTCGCGACGAACTGATTGCTAAAGCGGGTATCAATGCCGGAATTCTTAAGGCTTTGCAAGATAAAGGGATTTTTGAGATTTATAAAAAACAGATTAATCGCTTTACCGACCTTCCGTCTGCACCTGAGGCTTTGGCACCACTCTCTGAGGCTCAGCAGTCTGCACAACGCCAGATACTTGAGTGCTTTAAAGATAAAAACATTTGTCTGCTTCACGGCCTTACCGGTAGCGGCAAAACAGAAATTTATACTCACCTCATCAAGAGGGTGCTTGATAAGGGTGACCAGGTACTTTTCCTTGTGCCCGAAATTTCGCTTACTACCCAACTCACTGATCGTCTGCGTAAGGTATTTGGAGACAAGATGCTCGTGTACCACTCCAAATTTTCTGACAATGAGAGAATTGATATCTGGAAAAGATTACTCAATTCTAATGAACCCTTACTTATACTCGGAGTTCGCTCCTCGGTTTTTCTCCCTTTTGCTCACTTGGGGCTCATCATAGTCGATGAGGAGCACGAGTCTTCTTATAAGCAGTATGATCCTGCACCTCGTTATAATGCACGCGATGCCGCTCTTGTGCTTGCCTCATTACACGGTGCACCCACTCTGCTCGGTTCGGCCACTCCGGCTGTTGAGACCTTTTATAAGGCATCGATCGGCAAATATGGTCTCGTCACTCTCTCCGAACGTTTTGAGGGGGCGCAACTGCCTGATGTGGAAATTGTAGATATGAAAGATCAGCGCAAACGTAAACTCTCTCAAGGTATTCTCTCCTCACCGCTCAGATTGGCAACTGAGAGTGCGCTGAATAATCATCAGCAGGCGCTGATGTTTCAGAATCGCCGCGGATTCGCTCCTTTTGTAGTGTGTCGCAACTGTGGCTGGACTCCTAAGTGTGTCAATTGCGATGTGTCGCTGGTTTATCACAAATATTCTGATCTGCTGCGTTGTCACTATTGCGGTTATTCTATCCCTCTACCTAATGTTTGTCCGGCCTGTGGTGAAAATTCGGTCGAAGTCTACGGTTACGGTACTGAGCGCATAGCCGAAGAGGTTCACAATGCGTTTGCCGGTCACAAGATTTCTCGTATGGATCTTGACACCACGCGCAATAAGGATTCTTATCAGGAAATCATTGAGGACTTCTCTTCTCATAATACCGATATATTGGTAGGCACCCAGATGGTAACCAAGGGACTCGATTTTGAGAAAGTTACCGTGGTAGGAGTTCTTAATGCCGACTCATTGCTGAATTTTCCTGATTTCCGTAGCAATGAGCGAGCGTTTAATATGCTCGAACAAGTGGCCGGCAGAGCCGGACGACGCAAGGAGAAAGGTACGGTATTTATTCAGACCACCGATCCTGACAATCCTATTCTCGATTACGTGAAGCATCATGATTATCTCGGATATTATAAAAGTGAGATAACTTCAAGAGAGAGATTGATGTATCCCCCTTTTACGCGCATTATCAACATTATGATTAAAAATAAGGATGCCCGCATTGTCGATGACGCGGCACAATTATATGCTCAGATGTTGCGTCAGACTTTCGGCAACCGGGTGTTGGGACCCGAAAAACCGTTTGTGAGCAGAGTGGCTACTTATTATCTTCAATCCATAATGTTAAAGATCGAGGCTACTGCCTCCATGGCTAAAGTTAAAAATATTTTGCGTACTCTCTATGAGAGCCTCGCCCGCGATCCCAGAATCAAATCTTCTGTCGTATATTACGATGTGGATCCGGTATAATTTTATAATTGGTATAATAAGTAATGAATGATTTTGATCGCCTGCATCTCTGGCATCCATATACATCTACTATAGATCCGCTCCCTTGCTACGAAGTGGAGTCTGCATCCGGGGCTGTAATCCGCCTTAAGGATGGACGCGAACTAATCGATGGCATGTCGTCATGGTGGTGTGTGATTCATGGCTATTCTCACCCTGTTCTCGTGGAGGCCGCAAAGCGTCAGATTGATAAAATGTCGCATGTCATGTTTGGAGGCCTTACCCATCAACCGGCTATCGAATTGGGCCAACTCCTGCTCTCTATCCTCCCACCGAACATGGAGCATATCTTTTATGCCGATTCGGGTTCGGTTGCGACTGAAGTCGCTATGAAAATGGCGATACAGGCTATCGACGATCCCGGACGCACCGGGTTTGCCACTATACGCAGTGGGTATCATGGCGATACGTGGAATGCCATGTCGGTCTGCGACCCGGTTACAGGTATGCACGGTGCTTTTGGCAATGATCTCCCTGTCCGTTTTTTTGCAGATGCTCCTAAGGTTAAATTCGGAAGCGAGTGGGATCCGGCCGATTTCGACTCGATGCGTACTCTATTGGAGGAACATCATCACGAAATTGCGGCCGTAATCCTCGAACCCATAGTTCAGGGTGCCGGAGGTATGCGATTCTATCATCCTCAATATCTGCGTGAATTACGCAGTATCTGCGATAAATATGATATATTGCTCATCTTTGATGAGATCGCTACCGGCTTCGGTCGTACCGGTGAATTGTTTGCATACCGCCACGCTGACGTGTATCCTGATATAATGCTGATCGGTAAGGCGATTACGGGAGGGTTTATGACCTTTGCTGCCGTAGCCACAAATGCTGAAGTGGCTAAGCGCATATCGGCATCTCAGTCTAAGTGCATGATGCATGGCCCGACTTTTATGGGCAACCCTCTTGCATGTGCCGTGGCACTCGCCTCCACACGCCTGCTCTTAACATCACCGTGGCAGGAAAAGATTAAACATATCGAGGATATCATGACTCAACGTCTCGCTCCGGCCGCAGATTTTCCGGAAGTCGAGGATGTGAGAGTTTTAGGTGGTATCGGTGTTATCGAGTTGAAGGAACCCGTGGACATCGCTGACTTTCAGAAGCGATGCGTAGATGAAGGAGTTTGGATAAGACCCTTCGGTAAAAACGCTTATATTATGCCTCCTTTTATGGCTATTACTGATGAGCAACTCATCCACCTCTGTGATTCCCTCCTAAAATTGATTAGAAAATCTCAGTGATTCCCTCTTTAAACTGATTAGAAAATAATGCCTACCGAATCTTATCGTAATATACTTTCTCATCTACAGAAAGAGAACCGTCTGCGCTCGATACCCCTACCTGATCCTGATGCTTTTAAGCGTCTCGATTTGGTGAGTAACGATTATTTGGGTCTTGCCCAAGAAGCAGATAAGTACAAGGCTGAGTTTTTTCGGAGATTTCCTGATGCCGACTTCTCTTCTTCGGCCTCGCGTCTGCTTTCGCGCAAAAACGATTATCATCTTCAATTGGAGATGCTGCTGGAGAAGTTGTACCGTC
The DNA here is from genome assembly GCA_947175665.1 of uncultured Porphyromonadaceae bacterium. Taxonomy (GTDB): domain Bacteria; phylum Bacteroidota; class Bacteroidia; order Bacteroidales; family Muribaculaceae; genus Lepagella. The sequence continues at coordinate 4,512 of CAMWNR010000075.1, read as the reverse complement.
GTCCGGCTCTCCTCTTCAATTCCGGCTATCATGCCAATGTAGGAATCATACAGGCTCTTGCCATTCCGGGCACTCTTTTTATTGCGGATAAGTTGGTACATGCATCCGCTATCGACGGGTTGCGTCTGTGTGGCGCTGATTATAAACGGTTTGCACACAATGACCTGAAGAAGTTATCCAAACTTATCAAGCAGAATTACGAGGAGTATAACCGTATTATTGTGGTCGTTGAGTCGATTTATAGTATGGATGGGGATATTGCTCCCTTGAAGAAGTTGGTCGAACTCAAGAAGAAATACCCTAAACTCCTAATTTATGTAGATGAGGCTCACGCTTTTGGAGTGAGAGGTGACAGAGGACTTGGCCTTTGCGAAGAATTAGGAATCATTAATAAAGTCGACTTTATAATCGGCACCCTCGGTAAAGCGGCTGCCTCTGCAGGTGCGTTTGTAATCTCTTCTCAACTTATGAAGGATTATCTGCTCAATTGCGCCCGCAGTTTTATCTTCTCTACAGCAATATCTCCGGCCCAGGCAGCATGGAGTATCTTGATGATCGAAAAAATTGTTGGTATGTCGGCCCGACGCTTGCATTTAAAGCGACTAAGTAGTACTTTTGTAAAACTCCTCTCTGATAAAGCCAATATCGAGTCACCGTCTGAATCGCAGATAGTACCCGTTATTATCGGTGATGCAGGTGAGGCTCTCCTTTTCTCCCGTTATCTTAAGGAGCAGGGATTTGACGCACTCGCTATCCGTCGACCTACTGTGGCAGCCGGAAGCGAACGGATAAGATTTTCGCTCAACGCGTTGCTCGAAAAAGATGACATCGCTCGCCTGGTTTCGGTAATTGCCAATTATCGGTAACACACTCTCTCCTCTACAGAATATACAGGTTTATCAGATCGGTTTTCAAATCTATATATCATGCAGTCAAGATTCATATCCCATACACCTTCATGCCGACGTCTCATCCTGATTTTTGCAGGTTGGAGCACCACCCCCTCTTTTTACAGGCACCTCCATGCCGAGGGGTGGGATGTAGCAATTGTGTGGGACTATACTTCGCTCGATCTTGATGCTTCTTTTCTCGATCAGTATTCTACTGTATTTGTGGTTGCCTGGTCTATGGGTGTCACTGCCGCCGCTCATGCCGCCGCCACTTCTATTGATCCTTCTCGTGTCACCGCTGCGTTTGCTGTCAACGGCACTCTCTTTCCGAGTTCTGATAAATATGGTATTCCTGAAGCGGTTTATGAAGGTACCCGTGCCACTCTATCACCTAAAAATCTTCTTAAATTTACTAAACGGATGGGTTATACCCCCCCCGCGAACCTTAAGGATTACCCTCCGCTTGATGATATATATTTGCCCGATTTCGACTCGCTCGGTGTGGAACTGGAAAATATGCGTTCTCTTGCCCTAAAAGGCCGGTTGCCGTGGAAAAGAGCCTTCATCTCGATACACGACCGCATATTTCCCGCTTCCGCTATGCAAAGAGCATGGAGTGAAGATGATTCACACCCTGACATCATACTTCTCGACGCGGAGCATTATGTGGATTTACAGCAAATTATAACTAAAATCACCCCTGACACCGATGGTATAGCGAGACGCTTTGGCAATGCTGTCAATACTTACAATGACAATGCCATAGCGCAACGCAAAATAATTGATACACTTTTTGATCTTCTACCGGATGATAAAAAAGAGTCCATACATGATATTCTGGAAATTGGTGCCGGCTCAGGGTTACTCTCTCACAAATTACTGTCAGATCTGCCATTGCACTCCGCTACATTTCTCGACCTTTATCCGATAAATCCTTTCGGGGTAATAGAAGAGGAAAGGTATGTGACTGCCGATGCTGAATTGTGGATGCATACCGCTCCTGATGACTCTTTTGATCTTATCGCCTCTTCAAGCACAATTCAGTGGTTTGCCGACCCGGCCACCTTCTTCAGCGAGGCCTCAAGGGTATTGCGTCCCGGTGGGATACTGCTCTGCTCTACATTTTTGCCGGGTAATCTCCACGAACTCGATTCGAAGCGTCCTTCCCCCCTTTTATATCGCACGGAAGAGGAAATTCGCTCTATGCTGAAACCGTATTTCTCTCTTTACAATACTTTTTCCGAACCTATCACTATCGACTTCCCCACCCGCAGGGCTCTCCTGCGTCATATCCAACTTACCGGAGTTGCCACCACCGCATCTTCACTCCCTGAAGCAAAGACATATAAACAGGACGTGATGCAAACTGATCCCGTCGACACCTCACGACATACCCTTACATATCTTCCTCTCTACATAATTGCTTACAAGTAATAGTTCGGAATCCTTTATAAAATTCCGCTCGGTATTAACAATTCTTACGGGTAAGGGTCCAACATCTTTTGCGGTACGCGATTTGTAACTGATAACTCCTTTTTTTTGAACTGATTTATTCAAAAAAGAGGAGATTTATACGCTATATTTAATGAAAAATTACTAACTTTGTAGAATTGAATCTACAGACGTAAATACATTTGACGTAGAATAGAAAATTTATTAAATATAGGTTTACTTATGAGCAACAAAAAAGAATTTCTGACCTGTGATGGTAATCAGGCAGCCGCTCATGTAAGTTACATGTTCAGTGAGGTAGCAGCGATATATCCTATCACTCCCTCTTCCACAATGGCTGAATATGTCGATGACTGGAGTGCCGCAGGCAGAAAAAACATCTTCGGAGAAACAGTACTTGTACAGGAAATGCAAAGTGAAGCCGGTGCAGCCGGTGCGCTCCACGGTTCTCTTCAGGCCGGAGCACTTACCACTACTTATACTGCATCTCAGGGTCTGCTACTCATGATTCCGAATATGTATAAGATTGCAGGCGAATTGCTCCCCTGCGTATTCCACGTATCGGCTCGTACTATCGCTTCTCACGCCCTCTCCATTTTCGGTGACCATCAGGACGTAATGTCTGCCCGCCAGACCGGTTTCGCTATGCTTTGCGAAGGCTCTGTGCAGGAAGTGATGGATCTCGCCGGCGTAGCGCACCTCGCAACAATAAAGAGTCGCGTTCCGTTTATGAACTTCTTCGACGGCTTCCGCACTTCTCACGAAATACAAAAGATTGAGGTTATCGATGGCGAGGCTCTCGCTAATCTTCTCGATCGTGATGCTCTCGCAGAGTTCCGCGCACGCGCCCTTAACCCCGATGCTCCTGTAGCACGCGGTATGGCGGAGAACCCCGATGTCTTCTTCCAGCATCGTGAGGCTTCTAACAAGTATTATGAGGCAGTCCCTGAAATCGTTGAGGAGTATATGAAGGAAATCTCCAAGATTACAGGTCGTCAATATGGTCTCTTTGACTATTACGGTGATCCCGAGGCTGAGAATGTTATCATCGCTATGGGTAGCGTAACTCAGGCTATCAAGGAGACTATCGATTATCTCCGCGAACAGGGTAAGAAAGTAGGCCTTGTCAGCGTTCACCTCTATCGTCCGTTCTCTGCCAAGCATTTCTTGGCTGCAGTACCTGCTACTGCTAAGCGTATCGCTGTGCTTGACCGTACTAAAGAACCGGGCGCAAACGGCGAACCCCTCTATATGGACGTTAAAGATGTATTCTACGGTAAAGAGAATGCTCCCCTTATCGTCGGTGGTCGCTATGGCCTCAGTTCGAAGGATACAACTCCTGCTCAGATTCTTGCAGTTTATGAGAATCTCGAACTCCCCGAACCGAAAAACCACTTCACTATCGGTATCGTTGACGATGTGACTTTCCATTCACTCCCTCAACTCCCCGAAATGCATCTCGGCGGCAAGAGCATCTTCTCCGCTAAGTTCTATGGTCTGGGTGCTGACGGTACTGTAGGTGCTAACAAGAACTCTGTTAAGATCATCGGTGAGAATACCGACAAGTATTGCCAGGCTTACTTTGAATATGACTCTAAGAAATCAGGCGGCTTTACTTGCTCTCACCTCAGATTTGGCGACGAACCTATCCGCTCTACATATTTCGTCAACACTCCGAATTTCGTAGCCTGCCACGTACAGGCCTACCTCCACATGTACGATGTGACCCGCGGACTTCAACCCAACGGTACTTTCCTTCTTAACACTATTTGGGAAGGTGAGGAACTCGCTAAGAATCTCCCCAACCGTGTTAAACGTCACCTTGCCAAGAATAATGTAACTCTATATTACATTAATGCTACCAAGATCGCTCAGGAAATCGGTCTCGGTAACCGTACCAACACCATTCTCCAGAGCGCCTTCTTCCGCATTACCGAGGTTATCCCCGTGGATCTCGCAGTTGAGCAGATGAAGAAATTTATCGTGAAGAGTTACGGTAAGAAGGGTGAGAATATCGTCAACATGAACTATGCCGCTGTAGATCGCGGTTCTGAATACCATAAACTTGAGGTTGATCCCGCATGGGCTAACCTTCCCGATGAGGAGGCTCCCGCTACTGATGCTCCCAAGTTTATCACAAATGTTGTTAAGCCCATCAACGCTCAGGATG
>CAMWNR010000074.1 GCA_947175665.1 uncultured Porphyromonadaceae bacterium | reverse complement strand
ATTATATTATAAATAATAATCTATAAAATGAAAAAAATCATAATTAGCATATCCGATTTTTAGTTGGGGTTGTTATATAAGTGTAATCCGATTGATAAGGATACATAACCAAATCATCGGTAAGACAACAAATAAAATAAAAACAACATTAAAACACAATAACATGAAATCAAACGAAACATTTAAAAGCAGACTCCTCGGTCTTCAAGGCAATCTATTAAGTTTTGCATACCAACTTACCTCTAACAGAGAGGAAGCACAGGATCTTCTTCAGGATACTACTCTTAAGGCTCTTGATAATGAAGAAAAATATGTAGAGAATGTCAACTTCAAGGGTTGGATTTTTACTATTATGCGTAATATCTTCATTAACAACTATCGCCAGACTGTACGTCAGGCAACAGTGGTAGATAAAACAGAAGATTTATATCACCTTAATATATCTCAAGATTCAGGCCTTAATACTCCCGAAGGTTCATTTGCGGTAAAGGAGATCAATCAGGCTCTCAATGCCTTTTCCGATGAATATCGTATACCGTTTAATATGTATGTAGCCGGCTATAAATATCATGAGATCGCTGACAAATTAGGTCTCCCCCTCGGCACTGTAAAGAGTCGCATATTCTTTGCAAGAAAGCGTCTGCGCAGCGAACTATCTGACTACGCGCGCTAATAAGAAAAGTTTCGTTTGAGTTTTTGATGTTATTTAGATAATAGTGGGTGCAATTATATAATTGCACCCACTGCTTTTTGAGGGATTAATCTTGATTTAACCTGATTAAGCCTGAATTGGCATAATTTATCTTGATTTAACTTGATTTAACTTGATTTAACTTGATATATTATGATTTATCATGATTGGGATTGATATACTCTGATTGGGATTGTGACGATTAGAAGGAGAAGTGTGCGGTGAGGCGGACTCCTCCTCTTGATACATTGGGAAGATTACGATAGGTCAGGCGCCAGATGTAGTCTATACGGATAAAGGTGAGGATATTATCTATTCCTACTCCCAACTCCATATATGGCTTTGCACTCAATCTACCCTCGGCCGTACCATTTGGGAATAGCATCAATTCCTTATTTTTTTCGGGATCATTTTTATCCGTCAATCCGCCCATTAACCCCTTAAAAGTCAGAACCTCTCGGAGTTTTAATTTCTTGATAAGGGGGATATGATTAAACATTATCCCGTTGCCGAAATAACTTAAATCAAGAGAGCCATAATAGTCCATAGGAAACTCCATAGGATTCAGCAGCGAATATGACTCGGGCTGAATAGTAAATGATAAGTTGGCATTTTGCCAAAGCAATTGCGGATAATCGGTCTTATTCCATAGTTTACCCCCTTTTAAGATACAATCCAAGTATCCGAAAGCAGAGAACCAAATACGCTTTGATACTGATAGTTCAGTTTTGTTCAGTGTAAATTTGCTTCCGAGCATACCCTTAGGTGCTATTTCATGCGTCAGCATTATTACAGGTGCATCTTGATTTATATTATATCTGTTTGTGGCACCTTGCAAGAATTTTTCACCCGGTGCATACCTTATTTCAAACCTGAAACCCGCGAGAGTATAATTGGGAATGGCGTTACCGTCAGCATATACAAACGGCAGATACCTCGTAGCCTCAAATATTCTATGCTTGAACCCAACCATTATAGAGAGATGATTTTGGAGTTCAAGTTGATAAGTAAAACCTGCCTCTCTCTTATATAGAGCAAATTCGCTCCCCTTTCTCTTTAATGATAAAAAGATGTTATCCGAATTGGTATAGACATAGTGTTGCCCAATCTGATCAAGGTCATATCCGTAATGGAGTCTTAATGAATTGATAGGAAATTCCTTTGATATATAATTCTTAGGAAGAAATGAATATTCGAGTTCCCCGAGATACTTTATCTTCTTATCCCTACATCCGTATGCCACATAGCCTCTTCCAAACCAATGATTTGAGAGATTGGCCGTTGTTATTCCTCCTAATCTGAACCTTACACCTTCCATGCGGTTATAACTGATTAGAGAGTTTATAGGCCCCAAATCAACTTTCGAATCTTTTCTTGTGGCTACATATCCGTTAATCAATATCTTAAGTATTTTCTCCCCCCAATATATCACCGGATATTTCCGCATTTTACTCATAAATGTACCCATCTCACCCTCGGCCTTTGTGAGGGGAAGGAGTCGGAAATCATTCCATTTTTCCCAAGGCATAAGATTTGCATCTTCATATACTATATATTCCGATGCATTATATAGAAAATTATGAAGATTTTTTGCGAGTGTAAATTCCGGCTGACCGTAGCGAGTAACTCTTTTACCATAAAATGGTTGAGTGCCCGGTACAAGAGTTAGTTCAAGTACAGTCTGATCCTCTTTTTTATGTCGCTTGCCATACTCATCTTTAAAGTACTCCTGATTAATAAATACATTGTCGACATAATTAAGATTAATAACCCGGGGCACTCGCATTTCTACTCTCCTTACAAAATAGGTGGAGTCACCGGCTTCGACAAATAGTCTACCGTTAAAACCGAAAGACTCGGCAGATTTAGGTGCGAAAGTTAATTCGATGTGAGGCTTATCATCAATAATCACCGTATCGTTAAGGTAGTATCTGTAAAAATTATCTGCATACTGACTTAATGGAGACACAAACCTCTGCTGCATCATTACAATATCATCTTTGTAAATATCAGCAGGATTAAATATTTCGTCAAGCATCAGAGTAATATTATCCTGATTGAATTGATCATCTATCCCAACGCTCCTTTGCGCCTCTACGATAGTCTTATCCTTAGAGAAATCAAGTGTGTGAAGTAATTTGCCGGCTTTCTCCCTGAGCGAGAATAAAAGTATCGGCATTCCGGAATGTGACGCAGTGTCAACATATTCTTCAAGATAACGGTACTTATCTTTTCCTCTGAACTGAGACGCATCGCAATTATTTAACCCGAGCACTGTCTTGGTATAAAAAGACTCAGAATATTCGGGAAGCATACGAGGATCACCTAAGTGCTTATTTTTACGAATATTCTTCATTAACTCGTATGCCGGGTTATTTTTCTTAGAATATCTGTTATTCCCGGCTGTTACTTCAAGACCGTCAAGAGTCACTACACGATATTCAATATCTCCCGTCTCCGTATCTATGGAGTCTGTGACAAAATAAGTATTTAATCCGGGCAGTACAGTATCTCCATATACCGGTAATGAAGACACTATGCTAAATACAAGTATCGTCAGTATCAACCGATATATGCTCTTATAATTATAATCGCGATTATAAGGAAAAGGAACCTGTAAGATTATTGAAATCATGCCATAATAGACGGATAATAAAAACCCCGGAAATTAAATTAAATAGAGTTCTTGATCCCCTTGTAATTTCTTAAATCTTCATATTTAAGATTTATCAGGTTTGAATTATAATATACAGGATCACCGGAGACCTCCAAGCCAATAAATGAAGGTTTATTATACTCACTCCCCTCACTTTGTAATTCTATTTCGGCAATCACCAGGCCCTCCAGCATCCCCTTAAATTCATCAATTTCCCAAATCATACCATCATGCTTCACTATATACCTATACTTCTCTATGAGTTTACCACCACACATTTTAAGCATCTCCTCAGCATCTTCAATCGGAATCTGATATTCATACTCCTTGCGTGTGATTCCGGTAGTCAACCCCTTTACGGTCAGATAAGCCTTATCATCCAGAATTCTGATTCTTACGGTCGCATTTTTAGAATCTGATAAATATCCCTGAGCAATTTTATGTACTGATGATGCAAGATCCTTATATGACTCATCATTAACCAAAAATTTTCTCTCAATTTCTATATTGTTATTCATTCTAAATTGTAATTTTTTGTTCAAGGATAATTAAGTAATATTATCTTATTTACTTATCTCCTTTTCTTAAGAGCCTGTTGTAAAAGAACAAGAGAATCCCTTATTTCTTCAAGATTAGCCAGAATTTTTAATCTTTTAGAGACGTTGCCACTATGTCTACGCAATTCTGATTTTGCCGCATCTATTTTAAGTCCACGGTCGCGTATCAGGTATCTTATCATTTTAATCTTCTCTATATCCTCAGGAGTGTAGTACCTGATATTGCCGGCGTTTCTAACCGGCTTAATCATGTCAGGAAACTCATTTTCCCAATATCGCAGAGTCGAAGGAGTCTCATTTACAAATTCACTCACCTCTTTTATTTTATAGTAGTTTTTACTATACTCGTAATTATTAATCATAGGCTATGCGATATTTTATGCTTGATTATATCTCAGTCGATTTATACATTCTTTAAACCGTACTTTAAATATTCTGCGTTAATCCAGAATATTACCGGCATCTTCAGATTGCTGTATCAATTCGTTATACTCATCGGGAGAAAGGTCGAGAAAAAAGAAATTGACCGGATTCTGAGCCTCCCCCTTAAACCTCACCTCATAATGAAGATGATCTGAAATAGAGGAGCCTGTACTTCCTACTTTCCCTATTAAATCTCCGCGTTTCACTCTGTCACCATTCTTTACCAGTGTCTCAGAGAGATGGGAGTATCTGGTGATATAATCATCGCCATGCGATATTTCTAAATAATTACCCTGCGCACCGCGCTTTTCCGAGATAGTTACCACTCCGTCGGCAGTACTGAAAACTTCCGTACCTTGTGCAGCACTCAAATCTATCCCGGTATGAAATTTCTGGGCACCCGAATAAGGATCACGTCTTATACCGTATCCTCCTGAAATTTCAAATTCATCTCTACGTATAGGGAAAGCCCCCGGCACACTATTTATTTTTTCTTTGGAACTGATAGCATTCTCACGCAATTTATCAAACGACTGACTTTGCGAATAGAGTTGATGATCAAGGAGGTCTACCATTTGAGTAAGTTGGGTAATAAGTCCTTTATCCGAAACTCCTCTAAGGCCGGCATAATTTTTCTCATAATCAAAACCGGCAAACCTGCGGCTAATACTAAGAGGCTCCATCTGGAGCATAACCCTATAAAAGTTATCATCTCGCTTTTGGATCTGATTCATGATTTTTAACGCCGATTCCACTCGCTTCTCCAGAACATTATACTGTGAACGGAGAAGAAGATTCTCTCTGCGTAGCGTCTGCTCGTTTTTATCAGCAAATCCGTAGTAAGCAATAATAAAGAATATGGCACCGAAAATCATGGATAATAACATGATACCGCCCCATTTCAAAACTTTACTCTTGAAAGTAGGATAAATACGCTCGAAATTATCTGTTACCGGATTATAAAAATATATTGCCTTCTTTTCCATTTAGTCCTTATATAAAATCTTATATCAAGATTAAGAACCTTAATAAAATAAAATAGCAAACTAAAAAGTATTGCTAACTATAGGAGAGACTCTATATTGCAAAAGTAGATAAAATTTTGTAATTTTGCAATCTAAGACCCCAAACAGGTAATACATACCGCTGATATAAAAGCGAGAAAAATAAATTATTTACTTCAATGACAGCAAAAGAGATTAGAGAATCTTTTAAGGATTTTTTTCGTCAGAAAGGGCATCAGATAGTACCCTCTGCACCTATGGTGATTAAAGATGACCCGACATTGATGTTTACCAATGCCGGCATGAATCAATTTAAGGATATAATACTTGGCAACCGTACGGCTCAATACAAAAGAGTAGCCGATTCTCAAAAATGTCTGCGCGTTTCGGGAAAACATAACGACCTTGAAGAAGTAGGCCACGATACATATCATCACACCATGTTTGAGATGCTCGGTAACTGGTCATTTGGAGATTACTTTAAAGAAGAGGCTATAAACTGGGCTTGGGAGTATCTGGTAGATGTCCTTAATCTTCCTGAAGATCGCCTTTATGCCACAGTTTTTGAGGGCTATGCTCCTGAAGGATTGGAGCGTGATAATGAAGCAGCCGCTATCTGGGAGAAACATCTTCCCGTATCTCATATTATCAACGGTAACCGTCACGACAATTTCTGGGAGATGGGCGATACAGGTCCGTGTGGCCCATGTTCAGAGATTCACATCGACCTTCGTAGTGATGAAGAGAGAGCAAAAGTTGACGGTGCATCGCTCGTTAATAAAGATAACCCTCAGGTAATCGAGATATGGAATCTTGTATTTATGCAGTACAACCGTAAGGCTGACGGTTCTCTCGAACCCCTACCCGCTAAGGTTATCGATACCGGTATGGGTTTCGAACGACTATGTATGGCTCTTCAGGGTAAGCAGAGTAACTATGATACTGACGTATTTACTCCTTATCTCAGAAAAATCGAAGAACTGACAGGCAAAAAATATGGTGTAGACAACAAGGTGGATGTGGCGATGCGTGTAGTGAGCGACCACCTGCGTACTATAGCATTCTCAATCGCTGACTCTCAGTTACCCTCCAATGCGAAGGCAGGCTATGTTATCCGCCGTATTTTAAGAAGAGCAGTTCGATACGCTTACACCTTCCTCGAAGTTAAAGAGGCATTCCTTTACCGTCTGGTTGATACTCTTGTAGAGCAGATGGGTGAAGCATATCCCGAGGTAAAAGCCCAGAAGGAGTTGATCAAGAAGGTGATAAAAGAGGAGGAAGATTCATTCTTAAGAACTCTTGACAACGGCATCAAACTTCTTGATGCCGAGATGGCTAAACTTAAGAAGGAGGGTAAGTCTACTCTTAGCGGTAAGAACGCCTTTACTCTTTATGATACTTACGGATTCCCACTTGACCTCACCGAACTGATTCTGAGAGAAAACAATCTTGATCTTGATCAGAAGGGATTTGATGAAGAGATGAAGAAACAGAAGGAGCGTGCCCGTAATGCCGCTTCTGTAGAAGCAACCGACTGGATTGATGTTAACACCGGTGAAGAGGAGTTTGTAGGTTACGACTTAACCGAGACACCCACTCACATTTTGCGTTATCGCAAAGTTAAGCAAAAAGGTAAAGAGTATTATCAGATACTCCTCTCCAAGACTCCTTTCTATGCCGAGATGGGTGGCCAGGTTGGCGACCGCGGTGTGCTTATCGACTCTAAAGGTAATGAAGTAGAAATCTTTGATACTAAGAAAGAGAATAATGTAGGTGTACACCTCACATACACACTCCCCGAAAATCCCGCTGATGAATTTATCGCAAAGATTGATACAGATGCGCGTATGGCTACTTCGGCCAATCACTCTGCCACTCACCTTCTCCACCAGGCACTCAGAGAAGTACTTGGTACTCACGTAGAGCAAAAAGGTTCGTATGTATCACCTAATTCATTGCGCTTTGACTTCTCTCATTTCCAGAAAGTAACTCCTGAGGAAATACGCAAAGTAGAGCACCTCGTCAACGAACGTATCCGAAAGGCCACCGAACTCGAAGAGCGTAGAGATTGCCCGATCAATGAGGCGAAAGAATTGGGCGCGATGGCTCTGTTTGGAGAGAAATATGGTGATAAAGTGCGTGTAGTTAAATTCGGCGATTCAATAGAACTCTGTGGTGGTACTCATGTTAAGAACACAGGCAACATCGGTATGGTACGCATCATAGCAGAGAGCAGTATCGCTGCCGGTATCAGACGTATTGAGGCTGTAACAGGTGCCGGTGTAGAAGAAGCACTCGATAATTTCCAGGATATTATCCGTGATTTACACGGACTAATCGGTGCTAATACCGATATACGTCAGGCTGTAGAAAAAGCACTTAAGGATAATGCCGACCTTCAGAAGCAGATGGAAGAAGTTATGGTTGAGCGTGCTAATAATCTTGCTAAAGAGGTTATTGCCAAAGCCACTGTAATAAATGGTATTAAGGTCGCAGTATTAGAAGGTGTACGTATTCCGGATGCGGTGAAGAATGTAGCGTTTACAGTTCGTAAAGAGGCTACAGAACCCACAGCCTTTTTGGCAGCGACAATCAGCAATGAGAAACCTCTTTTAACTGTATCTCTAACCGATGATCTTGTTAAGAACGGTTTTAATGCGTCGACTATAGTTAGAGAAGCCGCTAAAAATATCAAAGGTGGAGGCGGAGGCCAACCATTCTTTGCACAAGCAGGCGGTAAAGATGCCGAAGGTTTGTCAAAGGCTCTGCAGGCTATGCTTGATGCGATTGCCAAACATTAATATTTTATAATACCAAAAAATAATGCGTCACAATCTTTGTGACGCATTATTTTTATATATTCATACTCTCTGATAATTTCTAAGAATAAAATTATTTCTTAGCCTCCAGTCCACAATAAATGAAGTATACCCTATAGTTTGGTTTCTAACTATTCAGGTGCACTTAATATTTATTTATTGGGGCCGAAATAATACTGACCTTTTTTACGGGTGGCATTCCCGTACTTTACTGCGTGTCTGGGACATACATGATAGCACGCAAGACAACTTTCACAATTATCACCCCACTGAGGGAAAGATTTGGATTCCTTGACGTTAAAAGACATTGTTATATTGCCTACCGGACAAGCCGATGCACACTTGCCACACGATACACACGCATCGGTATATCCCCATTTACTCGGGAAAATACCCCATCTTTTGAAAAGTGGATAAACCAATTTTGTTTTTAAGCGAGCCAAAGGCCCCTCTACAAAATTAAACTCGAACTCTCGGTTATTTAATTTACGAGAGATAATATCGCAGAGATTTTTTATTTTTGATAATTTTTCTTCTTCTACCTGCTTTGAATCGACATCAAACCCGGGGAGTATAACATAATTATTGGGTGCCTGTACACTCCATCCGGCTGTCAGTGTCAGTCCTCTTTTAGCAAGTACTTTCCTGAGCATATCGGGTGCTTTTCCTGTTTCATCGCCACATACCATTATGACCCATATAGGTTTCCGTAAGGCGTCATTTACAAATGAGTCATTAAGATTTTTTAGATAATTGATTACAATCGGAGGCACACCCCAGGAATATATCGGAAAAACCAATCCTAATGAATTACCGGTATAAGTCAAATCTTCGGGAGAACAATCAACTAAAGGGCAGACTACTTCACCTATCGAATCTCCTACTGATTTAGCGACGTGATAACTGTTACCCGTTCCGGAAAAAAATAAAATCATAATATCGTATAGTTATCTCCCTAACGGGCAGTAAAAATTTTAAATATTAATTCTTTAAGCAGTTGATACTCATTCTGAAAACTATCGATACCTTTGGATTGAGCATCAAATTCTCTAATGTAACCAATGATTTTAACTACTTGATTGGGATTATAATTTACCATTGCCGATTTATACTCCCCAAGTGCATATTTATTGTTTAGCCCCATCGCATACATCAATCCATCATCTGATTTATCGGGAGCAAACAGACCCATCAAGACCTTTGAGAAGAAATTGAAGAGGGTTGAGGTTGTCATTACTGTAGGATTCTTAGACGGATTAGAAGAAAAATACTGTACTATCTGCAGCGAGCGATCATAATTTTTAAAAGCGAGTGCTTTAGATAACTCAAAATTATTGAAATCTTTAGATACTCCTATATTCTTCTCTACCATTTCAGGGGTAATCTGCGGTATCTTTCCTCCACCGGCAACTATAAGTTTGTCGATCTCCCCCATAATCTTTTGCAGATCACAGCCGAGAAACTCAGTAAGCATGGCGAGCGCCTTCTCATCGACACCTATCTTCTTGGAGCGGCAATATTCACGTATCGGGGCAGCAATCTGATATTCTCTGAGTTTGGGACTGTTGAAGATTACAGTGTTGCTGCTATTAGCGGCCTTAATCAATTGCGAAGTCGCTCTGAGCGACTCACCTTTATAGACTATTACCAGTATATTCTGTTCGTTGGGATTCTTGACGTATGGAGCCATTTCGTCAAGTTTACTCTTGGCACGTTCCATACTTTGCGCCTCTTTCAAGATCACAAGTTTACGGTCAGCCATAAAGGGGTATTGCTGACAAGATGCTATCACCGTAGGAATATTTATCTCCTGTCCATAATACACACTGAAGTTAAAATCCTTCTCTTCCTCCCTGATGGTATATGCTTCAAATGCTTCTACTAATTTATCAATATAATAAGCCTCTTCGCCCATCAAAATATTGACAGGTGCTATATTACCTGATTTAATATCTGCAAGTAATGTCCGGAAGTCAATTGCCTTTTTGGTTGAAGCCATAAAAGAAATATTTATAACAGAAAACAAAGAACAGGATTACCGCTATCAGTGATAAGGATGCCGTTGTAGGGAATCCCTCTTCACAGGCCCCTATATCC
>CAMWNR010000073.1 GCA_947175665.1 uncultured Porphyromonadaceae bacterium | reverse complement strand
CAGCAATATCTCTCGCCTTAAAAGTATGGCCCGCACCCCTGAGGAGGAGGCGAAGATAGTCCGTATGACCGACTTCTGCCGTAATCATCCCGGAGCAGACCATATCCCTGACCCATATTATGAGGGAGCCGAAGGATTCGAACTCGTACTCGACCTGCTCGAAGATGCCTGTCAGGGACTGCTTGACAAGTATTGATTGGCAACATCTGTAATAAACTGCCGCCGGAAATGGCAGTATTTATAAAAAAATAGATTATGAAAAAAATACTCTCTATCCTTACCCTGTTATGTGCTGCGATATTTGTAGCCAAGGCTGACTCCAACCCCTCTTTTCCCGGTGGCGAAGAGGCTCTGACGAAATATATCGAGTCTAATCTCTCCTATCCGGCAGCCGCCCTCGACAATGGCATCGAGGGGGTGGTAAATGTCGCCTTCGCCGTAAAACCTGATGGGTCTATCGGCTCTATTAAGATTACACGCATGATCGATCCTGATCTGGAACAGGAAGCGATACGCCTTGTGAAGAATATGCCGGCCTGGACTCCCGCCGACAAAGCGGGCACTCCCGTAGAAGCAGTCGTAACACTCCCGATTAAATTTTCTCTTCCGGCCGAGTGATGTACCATACAGTTAATAAAAGATTCTTATACACCACATTTATAAGGTTTATATTGTGCCTGCCCGCTATTCTTATGGCGTGCGGGCGCTCTTCGTCTGAAAAAGAGATATATGCGGAGACTATCTCGATGGAGGAGTGGACTCCCGATGCCGCTATCTTTGCAGAAACACCGCAAAACGATTCGCAGAATCGTGCCGACTCTATCGCCGATGCTGAAATGCTGGCAAAAATCGACACAGCCCTTATGACGGCCTCACCGGCCGCGGACTCTCTGATCGAAGACGCTATAGCCACCGAGGAGAACCGTTCGATAATAGGACGTAACGCCGGCACAGGGCGCATCAGAGTGCATAACATAGGGCGCCTGGCAGATGTTTTTAATGATAGCAACCATATTCAACTCGCTCACGCAGAACGCCTCGGCATAACCCCCATCAGCGATGTGAGATCGCTTTACCGCACACGCAGACCGATAGTTAAGGTGGAGACCAACAAAGATTTTCGTGTTGACGAATTAACCCACTCTCTCCCTTTTCTGGTACCGGAAGCCGAGCAACTCCTACACGACATAGGGCGGGCATTTACTGATTCGGTCAAGGCTCGCAAGGGTGGAGATTACCGTATCATCGTGACCAGTGTACTGCGCACTCCATCTACTGTGCGGCGCCTCACCCGTGTTAACCGCAATGCCGTAACCAAATCCACACACCAATACGGCACTACTTTTGATATTACCTATACACGCTTCGAGCCTACAGGCGACAGCGACCCCACTTCGGCCGAAGACCTCAAAAACATCCTCGGAGAGGTGCTATACGATCTGCGAGAGAAAGGGCGCTGTCTCGTGAAATTCGAACGCAAATCTCCCTGCTATCACATCACGGTAACACGCTAATTAAGTTTTAAGTTTTAAGTATTAGTGATTAGTGATTAAGGGTTAAGTTTTAAGTATTAGTGATTAGTGATAATCACGCTAATTCAGGATTAATCAGGTTAAATCACGCTAATTCAAGATTAATCAAGATTAATCAGGGTAAATCAAGATTCTTAATAACTTATAACTTAAAACTTAATATTGAACCTATCCCGATCTCTTTTTGTTTTAAAAGCAAATAAGTCTTGAAAATGAATCAGATTGAGCCTAAAGGCAATATCTGAATAACTTAATTTACCATCGCTTATTTCTTATTGTGAGGTATTTTACCTTGATTGTAGAAAGCGTGTATCTTATATGATTATCACTTACTATCCATTAGGGGGATTGCAACACAAAACAACAAAAAACATTCAATTATTAAAAACACAAAATTATGAGCAACACAGCGCCACTCAGTGGCATTAAAGTAGTCGACTTCACCGAAGTCCAGTCCGGTCCCTCTTGTACTCAGATGCTTGCATGGCTCGGAGCAGATGTAATCAAAATCGAACGCCCCGGAGTAGGTGATGCCACACGTAAGGAACTTCAGTTTAATCCGGATCTCCCCTCTTATTACTTCCTGCAACTTAATTCTGACAAGAAGTCTATCTCGCTCGATGCGAAAACACCTGATGGTAAAGCCATCCTTACCAAATTGATTAAGGAGGCCGATATGTTTGTAGAAAACCTCCATCCGGGCGCTATGGATAAACTCGGCTTCTCATGGGAGGAAGTTCACAAACTTAATCCCCGTTGTATATACGGTACCATCAAGGGATTCCCGGTATCTTCGCAGTATGCAAACCTTAAGGCCTACGAACCTATCGCACAGGTTACTGCGGCTGCCGCATCAACCACAGGTTGGTTTACCGGTGCTGAAAATATCCCTACTCAGTCAGGTGCGGCTCTCGGTGACTCCAATACCGGTATGCACTTGCTGATCGGTCTGCTTGCCGCTCTTTGCCAGCGTGACCGTACCGGCGAAGGCTGCTATGTATACCAGTCTATGCATAATGCGTGTCTTAACCTCTGCCGTATCAAGACCCGTGACCAACTTACCCTCGATAAACTCGGATACCTTACTCAGTTCCCGCAGTATCCTAACGGTCAGTTTGGCGATTGTGTACCTCGTGCCGGTAATATCGAAGGTGGCGGCGTACTCGGTTGGACTTATAAGTGTAAACCCGCCGGTGGTTATGATTCTGAAAAGGATGCCAACAACTACGTATACGTTATCTTGCAGCGTGGTGAGAAAGATTTCGAACTCTTCTGTCAGGCTACCGGATTTACCGATTGGCTTACCGATCCTAAATTCAATACCGCTGACGCCCGCGATAAGCACAAACAGGAGATTTACGAGCGTATCGGAGAGTGGACAGCCGATAAGACTAAGTTTGAAGTTACCGAAATTCTCGGTAAAGCAGGTGTGCCTGTAGGTCCGGTACTCTCTACCAAGGAGATTATGACAGATGATTCACTTTATGACGGCAATACCCTTGTCAAGATCAATCAGGGTGGCGAAGTCGGTGAGTTTGTCACTGTAGGATGCCCGTTTACCATGTCAAGTTATCAGCCTGAATACGGTCCTTGTCCTACTCTGGGCGGTAATACCGATGAGATACTTACCTCTCTGGGTTATACTCAGGATCAGATCGCTGAGTTTGCCAAGAATGGTACTACCAAGCCTCTTGCCGACGGCCAGATGTAATGGTCGTTATATGTAAGTTCTCCTCCCTGATTCAGAGAATTTAAATTAATTTATTGCAGTTATAAAAAACAAGATATTTATCCAACTGCAATATATAGATTATAAAAACGATGTAGTTGCAGGGATATGAGTACTCATATCCCTGTTTTTTTTTAAATTGAATTTATTATGGAAAACACTAATACACCGGCTGCTCCTCAATTTCCGGAACAGGTTACAGGTATGTATATTCTCGCGGAAGCATTAAAGCGTATCGGTATTACAGATGTCTACGGTCTTGTGGGCATCCCTGTTACCGAAGCGGCTTATGCCATGCAAAAGATAGGTATTAATTATTATGGTTTCCGCTTTGAGCAACAGGCCGGTATGGCCGCCGCCACTCACGGTTACCTCACCAAAACTCCGGGAGTCCTCCTCACAGTATCTTCACTCGGATTTCTCAATGGCCTTACCGCCACTACCAACGCCACGGTAAACTGCTACCCGATGATTCAGATCTCAGGTGCTTCCGATCCTACTATGGTCGACATGGATATGGGTACTTACGAGCAACTTGACCAACTCAATACAGCGCGTCCGCTGGTTAAGGCGGCTTTCCGTTGCTCTCACGCTAAGGATATACCGTCGGCTGTAGCCAGAGCATATCGTGCGGCTGTAAGCGGCCGTCCGGGGGGTGTCTATATTGATATGACCACTCCGGCACTGGCTGAGATTATGGATGCCTCAGAGGCTGAAAAACTCTTCTTCACTCCCGTAGACCCGGCCGCAGAGGTTGTACCTAATCAGAGTTCTGTAGAACGCGCCGTAGAGTTGCTCACCTCGGCCAAACGTCCGGCAATACTGCTCGGCAAGGGTGCCGCGTACGCTCAGGCAGATGATAAAATCAAGAAACTCGTAGAGACTTATAAGATACCTTATCTCTCCATGTCAATGGCAAAAGGCCTGCTCCCCGACAATGGCGCGCTGAGCGCCCTCTCATGCCGCTCTACTATTATGGAACAGGCTGATGTAGTTATGGTAATCGGTGCGCGAATCAACTGGATGCTCTCTTTCGGCCGCGGTAAGTGGAACCCCGATACCAAGTTCATACAACTTGATGTAGAGCCTGAAGAGATGGATCGCAACGTACCTATCGCCGCTCCGGTAGTAGGCGACATAAATCAGTCGCTCGATGCCATACTCGCGGCACTGCAGGGTAAGGGTATGCAGACCGACCCGGCATGGATTCCGGCTCTGCAGGCTGAGAGCAAGAAGAAAAACGGTGAGTTTGCCACCCGACTTTCAGAGGCAGCCAAGGTATCACCGATGAATCACTGGAGTGCCCTCTCTGCCATCAAACCGGTATTGGAAAGCAACCCTGACGTAATCCTCGTAAATGAAGGAGCAAATACACTCGATGATACACGCGATGCAGTAGATATGTTCTTGCCACGTCATCGTATCGACTGCGCTACCTGGAGTATCATGGGTATGGGCATGGGTTCTATGATAGGTGCCGCCGTGGCTACCGGCAAGAGCGTAGTAGCCGTAGAGGGTGACTCTGCATTCGGCTTCTCCGGGATGGACTTCGCTACCGCCTGCAGATATAAACTCCCTGTCACAGTGGTGATTTTTAACAATGGCGGTATCTATAACGGTATCGGTGTAAATCCCGGCGGTGGTGATGCTCCGGCTCCTACAACTCTTGATATTCACGCCCGTTATGATATGTTTGGCAAGGCCTTTGGCGCTGATAATTATTATGTAGAGACCCCCGAACAACTCAAAGAGGCGCTTGAAGCGGCAATCGCCTCAAAACGCCCTGCAATCATTGATGTGCAGTTGGCTGCCGATGCCGGTAAGGAATCCGGCCATATCGGTTATCTTAACCCGACACCGCTTATCAAATATACTGTATAGTAATTATTTAAAAAGAGTTCATTATGGGCATATCTCATGTTATATTATACGCCGTAGTCCCTATTATCGTAGTGATGCTTGCCGGTTATATAGCCGGTAAGAAGGGGGCTTTTACGGGGGCGGATGCCAAGAAATTTAATAAAGTAGTATTGGATTTCGCATTGCCGGCTGCCCTTTTTGTATCAATTGTGCAGGCCTCAAGAGAGGATCTTGCCAAAGATATCAAACTTACGCTTGTATCTGCCATCGGTATCATGGCCTGTTTTATGGCGGTATACTTCATTTTTAAATACTGCTTCAAGAAGAATACCGGTGCTGACGCGGCGGTTTCGGCCCTTATCAGCGGTTCGCCTACTATCGGATTCCTCGGCTTTGCCGTGCTCGAACCGATATTCGGCACCAAACCCTCGGTAGCGCTCGTTGTGGCGATCGTAGGTATTGTGGTCAATGCCATAGGTATACCGGTCGGATTATCGCTTATGAATGCATCGCTGGCAAAACAGAACCCTGAAGCGGCAAAAAAGAAAACAAATCCGTGGAAACCGGTGCTTCACGCTCTGGCTCAACCTGTAGCCTGGGCACCTATCCTGGCAGTGGTATGGGTACTGGTAGGTATTCCGTGGCCTAAGGCTATGTCACCTTCATTTGACCTTATAGCCAAAGCCAACGCCTCTATGGCAGTATTCTCTGCCGGTATTACCCTATCTGCGATTAAGGTCTCTATCAACTGGCAGGTAATACTCGGATCAATTATGAAGATGTTTGTGATGCCTGCGGTATTGCTCATTTTCGGTCTTTTGGTTCACATGGATCCGTTTAACCTCAAGATGCTTGTAGTGGCAGGCGCTCTCCCCCCGGCATTCTCAGGTATCATTATCGCCGATGAGTATAATACCTACGTCGCTACCGGTACCTCCTCTCTCACTCTGTCAGTAATCCTCTTTATCGGATGCTGTCCGCTCTGGATCTGGCTCACCGATGTAGCGCTGGCCGCTTTCTGATCAATATTGAATATGTGAATTATAAATAATATTAACCACGTTCCTTTTTGGGAAACTTAAAAAATAATCGCTTATGTTTAACAGTTTAGATGTAATCGCTCTGATTATCGGAGGTATCGGCGTGGCAGGGTCATTGTATTTTCGATTCAAACCTGCAGATGGTACGTCTGCAGCCGATAATGCGAAAGAGAGAGAGAAACCTGTACTTTACTGGATTTTCCAAGGCCTGGTAGGGTTAAGCATTTTGCTGATAGTGATCTCTCTATTTAATTCTTAAATCCTTAAAAATCGAACATTAAAAGGTTAATAAATGTTATAGAAGCAGCGGAAACTCACCTTCCGCTGCTTTTGTTATGAAAAAGAGTCAGGCTAAGGATAATATTTCTGCAGAGGGGATGGCAAACCCGGAAGTCAAGGGTCGCAACGGCAAATGGCACGGCCCGGCTAAAATAATTGCTATCTCTTTGGGTGCGATAATCGGATTTATCGTACTGATACTCTGCGCTATTTCTCTTTTTCTTACCCCTGAGCGTCTCACCTCGATTGTCAACCGGGAGGCAAGTCTTTATCTCGATGCCGATGTGAAAGCCAGCAATATCCAATACTCTATCTGGTCTTCGTTTCCCAGATTTGATATTCACACTGACTCCATACAGATTATCTCCCGCTCTCTGACGGGTGTATCTCCCGATATTCGCAAGACTCTCCCTACAGATGCCGATTTTCTGGCTTCGCTTAAAAGTTTCAGCGGCAGCATTAATATCATAGACCTCTTTCTGAACCGCTACGTGATACATGATGTGAAAGTTGACGGATTGAATATCAACCTCGTAGCATATAACGACTCCATTAATAATTATAATATCATCCCCTCGGGCGGCCCGGATATGAAGAGTATCCCTTATATTTCGGCCAAGTCTGTAGAGTTGGTAAATCCCGGCAATCTGCGCTATATTTCGGTGGCCTCGGATACCAGAGCATCGCTTAATCTCTCGCGTCTCGCCTTAAATCACCGTAAAGGTAAAGATTCTGATAACCTCTATCACCTCTTTATCGGTGGTAAGGTTAATGCCTCCTCGGCCGGATTGACGATTCTTAATGGGTTCCCCTTTGAGATGGATGGGGATATACGTCTTAAATTCAAGCCTTTTGCAATACGTCTTATCGATTATGATATAAATTTGGGAGAACTTAAAAGCAAACTATCCATGTCGATCGGAATCGGCGATAACCCCTCGCTCGAATCGTTTGATTACCGTATCTCTTCGGTCAACCTGATGAGTCTGCTTGGCTATATACCTAAGGAATATATACCATCTCTGCAAGGTATTAATACGGATATGGTGCTCAGTGCATCGGCTCGCCTTACCTCGGCATGGGATTTTTCGAGTACTCAATTCCCGTCGGTCAGAATCGACTTTACTACCCCGGCCGGGCAACTCGACTATTCTGTCGCTCTCCCCGCACAGGGTAGTAATCCGGCTTCGCGTATAGTCACCTATCCGCTCAATTATTCGGCTATTTCAGGTATCTTCAACTTCAACGGCAGCAATCCGGATAAAAGTTATGTGGAGATTCCCCGGTTTACGGTATCTACCGACGGTATAGAGGTAGGTGTTGAGGCCAAAATCACCGACCTGACCTCACTCCCTGCTGTCGCCGCAAATGTAGAGGTCAATTCTGATTTGCGTAAATCTCTAAGTATCCTCCCTCTTACTCTTCCCGCTCAGATAGACGGCAATATGGCTATAGCCTCGGATATTAACTTCAATATCGCCTCGCTCACCAAGGAGGGACTTCAGCAAGGCTTCACAAATATCGATGCCGCAGGTGATATTACATTGTCAGACTGCCGATTCTCTATGCCCGGCGCAAATATGAAGTCGCACCTTAGCCGTATGAAAATACATTTCGCGGAGAAGGCCTCGGCTATAACCCCTGATTACGTGAGTGATCCTATCTCCTCGCTCTCCCTGCATATCGAGAAACTCACCGGTACCTCCGGTCAGGGCAACTTTAAGGTTGACGGTCTCGACATCCGAACCGGCAACTCCTTGCGGGGGAATATTACCACGCAGAATGTCAGGGAGGGTCTCCCTCTGGGTCTGTCGGTCTTAGCCGATAAAGTCACTTATACCGACCCGAAAAGCAATACTGCTGTAGTGGCTTCCGGTACTACCATATCCGACTCTCTGGCAACCTCCCGGTTCAATTCCTTATCATCTCTGCTCTCCGACGGCTTTAGTTTTAAGTCTAAGGAGATTGCCCTTAAGGCTGATAAAGACAAGTTTATACTGCATAATCCTACCGTTTCTCTCCAAGTTGCAGAACGGAATAACACCATAAATCTTGAAACCTTAGGGATAACCAACGCTACCGCCTCCTCTACCTCTGCGACAAGTAGCCCGGCTAATTCACCGGTTGCTTCCGCATCGGGTGCTACCCCCGCGCATACCCCGGAATATGTAGAGGTCAATATCCCTGACGGAGTTAAAGAGTTTATGCGGGATTTCCGCTTTAATACTGCTCTTAAAGCCGACAGAATAGATATTATAACTCCCGGAGCCGATCGCAATAACTCTCTGAGGAATATCGATATAACACTTAATGAGGAGGAACTGGCAATAAATAACACTTCTATGATGTTAGAGAAAACCCGCGGTCTGGTCACGGGCAAGATCTCTAATATCCGTAACTTCCTCACCCTCCCGGTGTCTGATGATAATTCTCTTGACGTTAACCTTGCCTTGAAAGTTGATACAATCAATATCAACTCGCTGGCTCACACTTACGCTATGGCTAAGGGGGGTATTGATAAGATTCAGACCAAGACGGAAATTGAACCCTCTGACTCTATAGCCATTATGCTGCCCCGCAATATAAAAGCGAATATTACGGCTCATGCCAAGGAGACAATCTACATGAATCTCCATCTTTACGATCTTAACACCAAGATTAATCTTAGTGGTGGCATAGCCGATATACCGTATCTGGATATCGCTACCGATTTCGGCAACGCTGCGCTGAATCTTAAGTACGATACTTCGGATATCAATAATCTCAATTTCGGTATAGCCGCCAATATGGACGATGTCAACATCGTCAACTTCTTCAAAAACTTCCACGGGTTGCTGGAGATGATGCCTGAGATGTCTAACCTCTCTGGTATGCTCTCGCTCGGTATCAATGCCAAGGGGAGCATATTCCCGGATATGTATCTCAATATGCCGTCAGTGACCGCCGGTATGGATATCGAGGGTTGGAAACTATTGTTGCATCAGAGCAAATTTATACGCAAGATTACGCGTATGATGCTTATTGAGACCTCAGGCGATCTGCATATCAAAGATATCGGCATACATGCCACAGTTGGCGACAATCTCCTCCAACTCAAACCGTTTGATTTTGAATTTGACCGGTATAAACTCCATGCCGAGGGGCTAAATAACTTTAACGGCAAACTGTATTATCACCTTGCGGTGATGAAGTCACCCATACCTTTCCCCTTCTCGGTAAATATCGTAGGTATGTTTCACCATCCCGAATTACGCTTCGGGGGTGCGCATTTCGACACCAAACGGAGCGAATCTATATCGGCCGAGATCGAAGAAAATAACAATATCAATATCGTGAATATAGCCCGCAGTTTCATGGGTGCATTCGTGAAAAAGGCGGCTGAAGCGGCCGAGAACCCTAACCTCTCGCTTTGATGCAGAGGAAATATGCCGGTTATTTCGTTTGGTTTGTGGGGTTAGGTCAGGAGATCGCGGTATATGTCAAGGGCGGCTTCTAATTGAGTACGGTCGACAGGATAGTCAAATACCGGTTGCCAGTCGGTCAGGGGAGAATCCGGTGCCGGCTGCAGGAGAGTGAAATTGAGTATACCAGGTGTCTGGTTTTTCTTGTCATGCGCGGCCTTTTGCCATATTCCCTCATAGTCGTTACATGAGAGGGGTATCCGGGGATAGTAGGCTCTCAACCAGGTGCTGTATTCCGTTATTATTTTAGAATCTAAGTTTAAGAGCATATTGCTCAGTATCAATGCTATCAGATTGCCGTGCGCTACCATGATACCGTGAGGAGCTTGATGCCCCGATTCAATTAGATAAGACTCGATGGCGTGACCGGCAGTGTGACC
The DNA here is from genome assembly GCA_947175665.1 of uncultured Porphyromonadaceae bacterium. Classification (GTDB taxonomy): domain Bacteria; phylum Bacteroidota; class Bacteroidia; order Bacteroidales; family Muribaculaceae; genus Lepagella. The sequence continues at coordinate 67 of CAMWNR010000073.1, read as the reverse complement.
TAAATTAAGCACTTTGCGTATTCCGGTTTCGGTAGGATCCTCGGTTACAATCCTCATCTTGTAATCG
>CAMWNR010000072.1 GCA_947175665.1 uncultured Porphyromonadaceae bacterium | reverse complement strand
TCTTCGGATGGAGAAATCCACTCAAAAATCTGACGAAATCTTAACGAAGAAATAAAGTTAAACAACTTCAATATGCGAAATTACAAAAAAAAGCGGTATAATTGATTATAAATAATAAAATAATAGCCCCAACCCTACAAAAAATGTCAATGTCAGGGTCGGGGGCTTAGAGTGTGTTAACTTTTAAAACGTTTTAACGTATATGAATAATATAAACGAAACTTGATTTCATCACAAAGGATCTTTTGGGTTCTTTTTCAAAGATTTCATCGGTCGTGATGCCCGCATCACTCTCTCTTTATCTTTGGAAAATAACTCCAAAATCTCTCTTTGTGCTAAAATCATTTAAAAGTAAACACACTCTTATTGGTAAGTGCCGATGGTCGGCAGATTCTTCTTACCTGAGATTATTTTGATGTGTGAGAAATCAGATTGATTTTTCGATATCCCACACAAAGGCGCGAAGACCGAGGAGGGGTTTGGACTCATCGAGAGTATGAAGTCGGCTCAGCAGAATGTCGATTCTCTCATCGGGAACCATAGTGATCAGTGCTGAGGCCAAAGCGGGCCACGCATGGGTGCCGTAGTGCGGTTCGCCGGTGGCGGAACCTCTTCCTTGTACGGTACCGAAGGCTGTAAACCCGCGACATGACATTCTGTCGAGGATTTCGATTATCGCCTCGTGGTGGGCCTGGTCGTATGATATAAAGACTGCTTTCATCTTTTTTTGCTTTGATTATTTTGATTTTGGGGTGATTAACCTTGATTAATCTTGAATTAGCCTGATTTAACCTGATTAATCTAGATTTAACCTGATTAATCTTGACTTATCTTGATTAATCTTGATTAATCTTGAGTTGGGGTGATTAATTTTGATTTTTTTATCTTTTTTCGGGTGTTTAGGACTCCTCGGCCGGCAAATACGCAGTAGAGTACCGGCACGAATAGAAGCGTGAGGATTGTAGAGAAAGTAAGACCTCCGATTACGGCTACACCCATCGGTCGCCACATCTCCGAACCTTGGCCGGACCCTACCGCCATCGGTACCATACCGAGGATGGTAGTGAGCGTCGTCATGACTACAGGGCGCAGACGTGACTTGCCGGCATGTATCACGGCCCTACGTATTGATAATCCTCGCTCGCGGTTGAGGATGATGTAGTCGATAAGTACGATACCGTTCTTAACCACAATACCGATAAGCATGATTGCACCGATCATCGACATAACGTTGAGAGTATGGCCGGTCATCCAGAGTATCAGGAATACGCCTGAGAATGCGAATAGGAGCGAGGTCATGATAATACCGGGGTAGGTGAGCGATTCAAACTGAGCCGCCATAACAATATACACAAGTATTATTATCAGCACACCTAAAAGCATAAGGTCACTAAACGAATCCTGCTGATCCTCATAACTACCTGCCAGGCCGATTGAGATACCTGAGGGTAGATGCATCTCATCGATTTTAAGTTCGGCTTCGGTGACAATCTGGTCCATCGGCACACCGTCTACTACAGCAGAGACAGTGATGAGTCGTTCGCGGTCTTTACGCTGGATAGTAGGGGGAGTGAATCGCTCTACTACCTTACCGAGTTCGGAGACTTTCACCCCGGCACCGGAGGGAGTCATAATAGTAATGTTCTCGATGTCGGAGATTTGTGTGCGGTGCGACGGATCATACATCACCTTGATGTCATACTCCTCACCATCTTCTCGGAACTGAGATGATGTGGCACCGTTGATGCGGTTGCGCAGATACATTGCCGCGGTCTGCAGATTAAGTCCGTAAAGGGCGAGTTTCTCGCGGTCAAAGTCAACCTGAATTTCCGGCTGATAATCCGAGCGGGATATAGTCACGTCGGCGCATCCCGGTATCCCTTCGAGAATATTACGCAGGTTTGCGGCTACGGAGTCGGTCTGTTCGAAGTCGTAACCGTAAACTTCAAAGTCGATAGTAGACTGACCACCCATACCCATGCCACGGCCACCGCCTACATTCACCTGGGCCTTTTTGAAATCGGGAAACTCTGTTGCGATATCCTTACGCATACCGTCGGCTATCTCCTGAATACCTCTTTTACGGTCACCGGGGTCGGTAAGCGATACATTCATGGAAATGATGTGAGCGCCGTTTTCTGACAGGGATGCGAAGGTATTGTCAGATGAGGCGGGACCTACGGTGTAAGTCTGCACCTTGATTTCAGGATACTTTTTGCGCCAGAGAGAGTCGAGGCGATGCATAACCTCCTCGGCTTGCTCCACACGCGCACCGATGGGGAGTTGCAATTCTACACCTATACGGGCATTATCCTGAGTAGGGAAGAACTCTGTGCCTACAAACTTCATGAGGAATATCGAACCCACAAAGATGCCGAGACAGATAAGAATGGTCACACCGCGGTGAGCGACAACCTTACGCAGCAGATTGGCATATCCATTGTCAAATTTATCAAGAGCGCGCTCGATCGGGGAGAAGAAGAGCAGATATAAGCGGCCATGCTTATTGTTGAGTCTGAGCCACTGGCTACAGAGCATGGGAGTGAGAGAGAGCGCGCAAGTGGTGGATATGATCATCATGATGGTTACCATCCAGCCGAGTTGTCGGAAGAGGACACCGGTCATACCGGTCACCAGAGTCAGGGGGAAGAATACCGCGATAAGAGTAAGCGTAGATGCGATTACCGAGATTGCCACCTCATTAGTACCATGTACTGCGGCCTGTTTCGGATCAGCGCCTCGTTCGATATGGGTCGTGACATTTTCAAGTACTACAATAGCATCATCCACTACCATACCGATAGAAATGGATAGAGCGGACAGAGATACGATATTGAGAGTATTGCCGGTGGCAAAGAGGTATATAAACGATGCAATCAATGATACCGGGATGGTGATTACGATAATCATTGTGGCGCGCCAGCGGCCGAGGAAAAGGAATACCACAATCATCACAAAGAGCAGAGCGTAGAGTACCGTCTCTTCAAGAGAAGCGATGGTATTGCGGATATTATCGGAGGTGTCGACTACCACACCCACCTTAACGTCAGAAGGGAGATTCTTCTGAAGTTTGGGGAGCATCTTCATTACCTCTTCGGAGATTTTTACCGAGTTGGCGCCACTCTGCTTCTGGATAATGATCATCGCACCCTGCTGACCATTGATGTAGGTCTGCTGAGTACGCTCTTCGAGAGAGTCCTCGATGCGGGCTACATCGTGGAGGTATACCGGAGCCCCGTTGTAGGTGCCAACCACGAGATCGGCCATTTCAGAAGACTCGTCAAATTCGCCTTGCACACGCAGTGCGTAGGTGTTTGAACCGATGTCAAACGAACCACCCGGGACATTGCGGTTCTCGGCGGCAATGATCTGTGAAATCTGTTCGACGGTGAGGTGGTACCCTTCGAGTTTGTGGGGATCCACATATATATGTATCTCGCGTTTGGGAGCACCGGAGATACTTACGGTACCGACACCATCGATTCTGGCCAAGGGGTTTACGAGGTCATCATCAAGGATTTTGTAAAGACCGGCCATACTCTCCTTCGCTTCAACTGAGAGGAGGCAGATCGGAATCATATCGGTAGAGAACTTGAAGATGATGGGGTTTTCGGAATCATCCGGCAGAAGCGACTCCACCATATCAAGTTTATCTCTGACATCATTGGTGAGGACATCAATATCGTAACCGTATTCAAATTCGAGGGTAATGACAGAGGTGTTCTCACGCGATTCAGAAGTGATATGCTTGAGGTGCTCAACGGAATTGAGCGAGTTTTCGAGCGGTTTGGTTACATTCTGCTCTATATCTTCGGCCGAGGCACCCGGATACATAGTTATAACCATAATGGTATTTGTATCAATATCCGGGAAGAGGTCGATGGGGAGTTTTGTCAGTGAGAACAGACCTAATATAATTACGGCCACAAAGCAGAGTGTGGTCATAATAGGCCGTTTCACGGCTGATCCATATAGACTCATTTCGTATTGTGATTATTTATATATTTTACTTACTTCATTATCTCGACATCGATGCCATCAGCGAGTTTGGATTTCTCTGATATCACCACGCTTTCGCCCGGGGTAACTCCGGATTCGATTACGTACTTGTCACCGATGCGGCGACCGAGTTCTACAAAACTTAATTTGATCTTGCCATCCTTGTAAATGTATACGTAGTGATTGCCGGAACCGCGCTGTTTCTCGACAGCCTTATCCGGTACCATAGCCTTCAGAGCCTCACCGAGATTAAGCACAACTCTGCCAAACATGCCTGGGAGTATCTTGTTGTCAGGATTAGGCACGGTGAGTTCGACACCAAAAGTACGCGAGTTAGGATCGACAGTAGGAGAGATCATAGTAATGGTGCCGGTAAAGTCGGTATCACCGTATGCCTCCAGTCGCAGATTAGCCTTTTCACCTTTATAGACTTTAGAGAAGTCAGATTCGTTGACATTAAAGATGGCCTTAACGGGAGATATAGTGCCTACTGTCAAAATAGGGAGCGCACCGGTCATATCGCCCGGATCATAATTGCGGGCTGTGACTACACCTGATACCGGAGATACCAGTACTGTATTTTCACGGGCATTACGGAGAGTGCGTTCGGCAGAAGCAAGTGCATTACGTGCATTTACCAGTTGAAGTTCCATCTGATCAACCTGTTGTTTGGTACCACCACCGATTTTAAAAAGTTCAAGGGCACGATTGTAATTGATCTCGATATTGCGCAGGTTGGCGCGGGCATTGTCGACCTGTAGTTGATAAGAATCAGTGTTAATATCATCCAATACTACGAGTTTCTGACCTTTTGAGACCATCATACCCTCATCTACGAGAATCTCCTTGATACGGTTTGGAGCGGCCGATGAGATGTTATTGACTTTATCAGCCTCTACCGAGGCGGTAAGGGTCAGAATATCAGCGACATTCTCTTCGGTTGCCGAGGCTAACTTAACCATAGGTTTCTTATCTTCATTCTCATCAGTATTATCCTTCTTGTCAGAGCAAGATGAGAGAGAGAAGATTGCCATTAATGAAGCGGCAGTCAGCACTGCTTTAGAAATTTTTTTATACATAGTATTATAGTGTATTTCTTATTGTAATGTATTTCTTATTATAGTGTATTTAAATAAAATATTTTCGGCATTAGTGATATAATTATCTGTTATTCAGGGAAAACAAGGTTAAATATGATGCCGGTTTACATCTCTTTGCCGAGAAGGAGGTCAAGTTCGGAGACTGAGACGAGATAATTATATATACACTGCAGGTAAGAGAGTTTAGCCGAGGTATTGGCAACTTCACTATCACGCAGGTCAAGATAAGAGGCGGCTCCTATTTCGAAACTCTTCTGCATGATGTCGTATGCTTTGGCTGCTTGCTTCATGCCCTCTGCGCTCGAAGAGATCTGCTTTACTTCGCGATTTATATTATCGAGGGCGAGATCACGCTGCATAGTGAGAGAGTTAACGAGATTTTCACGTTGCAGTGAGAGTTCGTTGGCTTGCACCTGAGCCTGTTTAAGTCCGTAATATTTGCTGCCACCCGAAAAGATGGGTACGCTTAATGCGAGACCTACATTAGAATAAGGGCTGAATTGTTGATTTTTAAAGGGTGAGCCATCGCTGAGAGAAAGCCATGAGATATTGAAGGAAGCACCGAGAGTAGGTATCCACGCGAGTTTTTTAAGTGCCACGTTTTTACGAGCCAAATCGCTCTGAATATCGAGTGAACGCAAGGATGAGTTGGCCGACAAGTCTTCGGCGGCTAATGGATTATAACCATACATCTCCTGTTGCATCTCTTCGAGGGTAATATTGGGAGTTACAGTTATATCGTAATCGATGCCCATGAGTACCTTAAGTTGGAGTTCGCACTGACGTATGGCGATGTCGGCCTGCAATAGTTCGGGTTCCAGATTAGTAACCTGCACGGATGAGCGTAGTACATCATATTCAGAGGCCGTACCGGCGGCAAACTGCTTTTCATAAATCTGATGATTAAGCAGAGCCCTATCATAATTCTGTTGTATTACATCTTTAGATGCGATTGCGAGAAGCAGGGCATAATAAGACTTATTTATATTATTGATAAGATCAAGGCGAGAGGAGCGGGCAGACTCAAGTGAAGCGAGAATCTGAGTATCGTTAATACTTATAGCCTTCCAGAGAGTAGGAGCGATGATAGGGAGAGAGGCGTTAAATCCGAAATTCCAGGTATTGTCGGAACCCATCTTAAGACTCTGAGTCTGGCCTCCCATATTCATGTGAATGGTCTGGAGTTCGATAGATCGCTGATATGCTGCCTGGAAATCAATGGTAGGAAACAAACCGCCGCGAGTCTCCTTTTTAGCATACTGCATACGCTTAACCTCCAGATCAGCCACTTTGACAGTAGGAGAAGAGTCAAGTGCGATCTCGATACAGCGATGCCGTGATAAAGATATGGTATCCGAGGCAAATGCAGAGGCAACCATGCCACCGGACAGCGCACATAGTGAGAGGATTAAAATCTTTTTAAAATTCATGATTATGGAATATGATTAAATTTACAAACCGAGTAATGGCTGATTAATCTTGATTTAGCCTGATTAATCCTGATTATTGGGTCAGTTGTCGCGGGCATACATCTTTAGAGAAGAGTCGGAAAAGTAAAGAGGTATCAATTGTTCGAGTAGTTCCACTCCTTTAACCGTAGAGATACTGCGCAGGAAACTTACAATAATTGTATCGAAAAGTTCGATCATCGTAATTTCGGGCGGGAATAATTCCTCCATTCGTTTGATAGATTCCATTTGGATCTCAACCATGCGCAGAAGGATGGGGAAGTTAAGGTCACCGCGGATATATCCCTCCTCGATACCCATATTTATAAATTTCAACATCTCTTTCTGAAACTTTTTATGGTTCTCTTCGTGTTCGGGTCGGATGTTGGAATAAAGACGGTCGATATCCTTGAAAAAGGCGATATTCATCTGATGAAAATCATCGCGATGCAAAGCAAAGATTTTGATAAATGCCTCCATCACATTTGGTGCTGTGTGCATTATCTCCCATACAGCCTTGTGATTCTGGTCGGCATGGTGACTCAACACCTTTAAAATCATATCATCTTTAGAGTCAAAAATCTCATAAAGCGTACGTTTCGACATCTGTAATCTCTTGGCCACAATATCCATAGTGGCAGCCTTAAGACCCTTGTCGAGAATTATGGGGTGAATCCTTTCGAGCAAGGTATTGTAATCTTCAGAAGAAAGACGATTCATTGATGTGGGTTAAAATTAAAGATTTCTGCTATTAGCAACGTTCGCATCCTTGAGTAATATCCCTACTATCCGGTGTATGGTTGCCATAGCCATAGTGCAAATTTCTGCAAAGGTAAAAGAAAAAACCGAAAACTACAAAATAGTTTTCGGTTTTGTTTCTATGTGTATATCTTCAATAAATCGTATCAGAAGATAATTTGCTGATATAGTAATAATTAGTATGCGCCTGCGGTCTCTTTTATTTTGATGTCGCTGAGATTATGTGCGGGAGCGATTCCAAATTTTTCGCGCAGATGTGCTATCATATCGCGAGTCATCTCTTCGAGGCCGTATTCAGGGTGCCAGCCCCACTCTTCGCGGGCGCAAGAGTCGTCAAGGCTATTGGGCCAAGAGTCTGCTATCTTCTGGCGGAGCGGATCGAGTTCGTAACTCATACGGAAACCGGGTATATGCTCTTTGATTTTATTATAAATGATTTCCGGGTCGAAACTCATTGATGCGATGTTAAAGGAATTGCGATGAATAAGCCGTGCAGGATCAGCCTCCATGATTTCGATGGCGGCACGCAGGGCATCGGGCATATACATCATGTCCATAAATGTACCCGGTTTCAGAGGGCATTTAAACTCCTGACCCTTTACAGCAGAGTAATAAATGTCGACTGCATAATCGGTAGTACCACCGCCCGGAGGTGCTACATAACTTATCAGGCCCGGGAAACGCACTGAGCGTGTGTCGACACCAAAGCGATGTGCGTAATAGTCAGAGAGCATTTCGCCGGTAACCTTTGTCACGCCATATATGGTTTTGGGGCGTTGAATGGTATCTTGGGGGGTATTGTCGGCCGGAGTGCCGGGACCAAACGAACCGATAGAACTCGGAGTGAACACGGCGCAACGCTTTTCGCGGGCCACTTCAAGGGTGTTGTAAAGCCCACCTACACCTATTTTCCACGCAAGTTGCGGTTTTGCTTCTGCTACAGCACTAAGCAATGCTGCAAGATTGTAAATGGTATCAACATTATATTTATCTACCGCTTCTGCTATCTGAGCGGGATTAGTGATGTCAACTTCATGAGAGGGTCCGGATTCGAGGAGTTCACCTTTAGGTTCTGCTCCCTTAATAAAGCCGGCTACTACATTTCCGCCCGGATATTCACGGCGCAGGCGCATTGTAAGTTCGGATCCTATCTGACCGGTGGCTCCGATGATGAGGATATTTTTCATTGATGTAGGTTGAAAAAAGTATTATAACTTAAGGTATAGATTCAAAATAAATAATATAAAGAATAAAATGCTCTCTATATACTTTATTTTGAAGCCGTCTAAATTAATAAGTAAGTAATGAAAATTTAAACGACTTCAATGCAAATTTAAGTAGAACCAAACAATAATCAAAATAAATATTGCAAAAAATATCCCCCCGTCCTGTAAAAACTGACGCTGATCTCCGATAGCATCGCGATTATTAAGGATGGGGGGTGTTACTAATCAGTGTTGACGTATAAACTTGAATATCTCACTGCGGGCCTCTTCGCGAGCGGGTAGTGGGGAGAGGATGAGGTCATGGATGCCGGAGTCTATCACACACACCGTTCGCCGGGAGGAGTCGGCAAGTTGCTCACCGCGTCGGCGTATCATGGTCGGGTCGAGAACCGCATCTCCTGTAAGGAACTCAGGGGTATAGTTACACCCCTCTATTTTACGGCTTGAGGTCATGATAAGTATCGGGACCGTGATATGCTCTTTGCGGCGCATAAGATCTTTTTGTGCACCATCGATGGCACCGATCCAACTCCACTTAACGGGTGGAGAGTAAATCATTTTCCAATCGGTATTATACTCCCATTCCCCATCATACTGTTTTAACAAAGAGTAGGCATAACCATCGCAATGCCCTTGTTTTACCTCTGCGTTGGGTATTATTTTGCCAAACGCCCCGATCATGGGAGCGGCTACCTTTCGGGTAAAGGGATTAAAATTCCATGCAAGAAAAGGTGAATCGGTCACGACCCGGTTCACTCCAATGCGAGCCCCTCGATATGCTGCATAATATGCTACGGTCAGTCCACCGGTAGAGTGTCCGCCTAAAGTAATGTCGGTGTTTCCGTCACGTCGTATGATATTAAGTGCAGAGTCAATATCGGCAAAATACTCTTTTTGATCTCTTACATTATATGGATACTGCCAGGGAAGGCGACTACGACCGTATCTGCGTAGATCTACGGCATAAAAATTATAGCCTGAGTCTACAAACTCCTTTCCCCACTCATCTTGAAAAAAGTAATCGTTAAAGCCGTGTACATACAGAAAGGCTTTTTTAGTCGGTTTTTTGGATAACAGGCGTATAACAGTCGAACGCACGGGACCATCAAAGGCCTCCCCCTGATTAATGAATTTAGATTCGTAACCCGGCAGAATATCCGGCCCCCAATCCCAATCGTCAGGCATCTCTTTGGTGCCTTTATATTTTTTATTCCAGCCTTCCCACGACTCGTAAAATCTTGAAGATTGAGCCTGCAGAATACAGGTGGAAACGATAAAGGCAGAGATAACCGCTACAGTATAAAGAAATAATTTTTTCATAGTCAGAATAGATTATATCAGGAATATAGAGTATGAATATGATATAGAAATTTCTACCGCATGGAAATTAACTCAAAAATATTGAAGTTTTATAAGCAAATTAATTTCCATTACGTACTCACCATATTCTCTATTTAATACAACGACCGGAAAAACATAATTGTTGATTTTAAATAAATGGCCGGGAGGATAAAGAATAAATGTAAAGCATAAAATTGAGGTTAAATTGCTGAAATATATAAAATTAACATATCTCAAAAGAGAGCAGCCATAGAAAAATGCGGAAATCAATCATAAAAAATGGTTCAAAAATTTGGTTAAGAAAAAAATAATTGTTAACTTTGCAATGCTTTTGAGGGAGAGACCTCCTGATAAGCGAAATGGTGAATGTAGCTCAGTTGGTTAGAGCGACGGATTGTGGTTCCGTAGGTCGTGGGTTCGAGACCCATCTTTCACCCTCCCCTTAACCAACTCCCAACTCTGATTCCCTTTTGCCCCTTGGGGCAGAAGGGAATACTTTTTTGAGATATACTCTTGGATAATTGAATAATCGGGTCAAGTACAAAAGTCCGTTAAAGTGTTAAAATTTCAGGCAGTGAGTTTAGCG